>CAYPHP010000416.1:0-4546 GCA_964410045.1 uncultured Acidobacteriota bacterium
AAGTGGTGAGCGTCGAGCCGGCCGGCGATCGCTTCTACGTGCGCCTGGACCGCACCGCGTTCTACCCCAACTCCGGCGGCCAACCGAGCGACACGGGAGTGCTCGACGGCATACACGTAGCCGACGTGTTCGAAGACGATTCCGGCGATGTGGTGCATGTCCTGGAGAAAGCTCCCGGCAACGGAACCGTGCACGGCGAGATCGACTGGGTGCGGCGCTTCGATCACATCCAGCAGCACACCGGCCAGCACCTGCTCTCCGCGGTCTTCGTCGAGCTGTTCAAGATGCCGACGGTGAGTTTCCATCTGGGCGAAGACCTCTCGACCATAGACCTCGGGGCCGCGGCGCTTTCAGACGAGCAGATGCGGCGGGCGGAAGCTCGCGCCAATGAGATCGTCTTCGAAGACCGGCCCGTGCGCGTCAGGTTCTCCACCAAGGAAGCCGCCGCGGCACTGGGTCTGCGGAAGGAAGTCGACCGGGAAGGGGAGATCCGCCTGATCGAGATCGAGAATCTCGACCTGAGCGCTTGTGGCGGAACCCACGTCTCGGCCACCGGGCAGATTGGCGCGATCCTGCTGCGCCGCTGCGAGAAAGTGAAGCAAGGGATCCGCGTGGAGTTTGTCTGCGGCGGGCGAGCGGTGAACAGCGCGCGGCGCGACTATCAGGCGCTGGTTGCCGCCGCCAACGTTCTGACCGCGCATCCGCATGAACTGCCGCAGTTGGTGGCCAAGAAGGTGGAAGAGGCCAAGGCCGCGGACAAGGAACGCCGGAAACTGCAGGACATGCTGGCCGGGTACGAAGCGCAGGAGTTGTACCGGCACGCCATTCCGGACGCCCGCGGTCTGCGCAGCGTGGAGAAGATTTTCGACATCGCCGACGCCGGGTTCCTGCGCTTCCTGGCCACGCAAGTCACCCAGTATCCGGCCGTTCGCGTGGTGCTGGTCCTGCGCAAGCCGCCAACATTGATCGTCGCGCAGAGCAAGGGCCTGACGGAGGCGCAAGGCGGCGTCGACATGGGAGCCATCTTCAAGAAGTTCGCGGATCTCGGGCTGCGCGGCGGAGGGTCGCGCGATTCGGCTCAGGCCGGCGCTCCCGACGACATTTCCCTCGACCGTGCTCTCGAACGTCTTCGCGAGGAGTTGGTATGAGCAAGACCACGTCTCAAATCCTGGTGGAATGCCTGCGGGCGGCGGAGGTTAAGCGTATTTACGGATTGATCGGCACGTCGATCACTCCGTTCTACGCCGCGCTGGTGAAGGCCAAGGATGACATCCGCTACATCTCGACGCGGCACGAACTGGTGGCCTGCGCCATGGCCGATGCCGAGGGCCGGCTCACTGGACGGCCCGGCGTGTTACTACTGCACTCCGGCGCCGGAGCGTTGAATGGGGCGCTGGGTCTGGCCACCGCCGCAAAGGACAATTCGCCGCTGTTGCTGATTGTCGGCGGCGTCAGGCGCAAGCTCGTCGGTCTGGGCGGCATGCTGGAGATGGACCACGAGCACGTATTCGCGTCTTATGTGAAGGGCTTCCATCGCGTGACAGGTCCTGATCACGCCGCGGAGGCTTTCGCCTCAGCTTGGTCGCAAGCGACCAGCCTTCCGGCAGGTCCAGTGGTGCTGGAAGTGCCGGAAGACCTCTGGGATGTCCAGGGGAATGCAGAATGCAGAATTCAGAATGCAGAATCCGCACTGCCCGCACCGCAACTTGACGCCGTCGTCGAGGGGCTGCAGAAATCTGAACGACCGTTGCTGGTCGTTGGTGGAGGTGCGCAACACCTTGGCTCCGCAGTCTTGAAGTTTGTTGAAGCAGCGCGGTTGCCGGTGATCAGCACCGGCAACGGACGCGGCGTGGTCCCGGAGGACCATCATCTTTCTTTCGGCCGCGCGGGCTACGCCGGCGGCAACGCGATCGCCGACTTCGCTCTGGAGCGCGCCGACTTCGCCGTGTTTCTCGGCTGCGGCCTCTCGGACATGCTCACCTACCAGTACACCCGCCAGCCGGCGGGCGGCCTGGCATTCATCAACGCCGACGCGGCGTATCTCGCGCAACTCAGCGCACGCTATCCGCAGGCGTTGTGCTACCACGCCGAAGCCGGCGCGGCGTTAGAGCAACTCGCGGCCTCGGGCTTGAAGGGTCTGTGCAAGCAGCCGTGGTGGGACCAGCTCGAGGACGCGCGCGATGGCTGGCATCATTACCTCGATCAGTGCTCCGTCGCCCGCAAGCCCATGCCTTCGTATTACCCGCTACGCCGCCTGTCGATGCAGATTCCGCGCGACGCGATCGTGGTATCCGGAACCGGGCTCCACATCCTCACTGTGAATGCCGCCCTGCCTTGCCTGGGTCCGCGCCAGTTTCTTTCCGCCTGCAATTTCGGAGCGATGGGCTTTGGATTCGGTGCGGCCATGGCTGCGCGCCTGATCTACCCGGAGCGCGTGGTGGTCTGCGCCATTGGCGATGGCGACTTCCTGATGACCTCGCCGGACCTGGAGACCGCGGTCCGCGAGGACATCATGCCCCTGACGGTGATCCTGAACGATCGCGGCTACGGCGCGCTGCGTTCCCAGGAAATGATCCGCGGCTTCCGTTACGGCGCCGATCACGGCAATCCGGACTTCAGCCAGTTGGCTGCCGCGTACGGCCTGGGCCACATGCGCATCACTGAATGCTTCGAGGCCGACGCCGCGTTCCGCAAGGGACTTGAGCCCGGCGGTCCGAAGATCATTGAAGTGATGGTGGACGCCGCGGAAATGCCGCCGTCCAATTGGGCCGCTCTAGCGGCGATGCGTCAGGGGTAGGTTTCAACCACAAAGGCACAAAGGGCACAAAGAAAAGTCCTGGGAGCGCGGGCGTCCCGCCCGCTCCGGATGCGGGCAGGATGCCCGCGCTCCCGGGACGTGACCCTCGACGGAGTGTCACATGGGCCTGCGGCCCTACGATCAGAATGAAGGTCTCGATCGTTCCGTGCGAGCCGCGAGGGTGACCGAGCGGGTGCTTTCCTGAAGTACCCGCTTGCTTACGCGCGCGGCTCGCAGGATTCTCGATTTTGGCCATGTTGTGGAGAACAAGCCTGAATGCTCGGCGACCTTCGACAGAGCGGTCTCTGCGGCCCAACAGCAGCTCCTGAACCGTCGCGGCTCTCTTGGGGCTTAAGATTCTGGCAGACGGTTCACTAGTTCTTCAACAACTGGTCAACGATCTCCGTCACTCGCGGATCCATCCAGTCGGCCGGGCCGACGATCTTGCGGACCAAGCGGCCTTGGCGGTCGGCAATGTATGTCTCCGGATACTTGAAGGTTCCGTACTGTTCGCTGACCTTCTTGTCGGCGTCGCGGACCGTGTGCAAGCTGAGGCGTTGGGCCTGCAGAAAGTCGCGATACGCCTTCACGTCGTCGTCCACGCTGATGGCCACCACTTCTACGCCGCGCGGCGCATAGGTGCGCGCGAAGCGGTCGAGCGAGGGCAACTCTTCAATGCACGGCGGACACCAGGTGGCCCAAAAGTTCACCACCACCACCTTGCCTCGGAGATCGGCCAGACGGAGGGGACGGCCGCCATCAGTGGGCAGGTCAAAGTTGGGCAGCGGCTGCCCGATTACCGGAATGGCCTGACTGCTTTCCCGAAGGAACGCCGCCAGGCACACCGCCACCAGAGCCAGCAGTGCGGTACGGATGAGAACGTCGCGCTTACCCATGGGTTATAATTTCAGTTTACCCTAATGCCTCGCGTCAGTGTCATTGTCCCTGCACGCAACGAGGAAGCCAACATCGGGCCGTGCCTGACCTCGCTGCTGTCGCAGGAAGCCGATCTGGAGGTGCTGGTGGCGGATGACGGGTCTACCGACCGCACCGCGGCGGTGGTCGCGGACCTGGCGCGCACCGAGCCCAGACTGCGGCTGGTGACCGTTCCGGCGCTGCCGCCCGGCTGGGTCGGCAAGAACCATGCGCTGTCGGTCGCCGCACGCTTCGCTTCCGGCGATTGGCTGCTGCTGACCGACGCCGACACCCGCCATCTCTCTGGAGGCCTTGAAAAGATCCTGCAACGCGCCGAGTCCTACGCACTCTATTCCTTATCCCCCGAGCAGGAGGTCAAGACGTGGTGGGAGAAGGCGGTGATCCCGCGCGTGTACCGTGAACTCGACAAGCTGTACTCATTCGAGGAAATCAACCGCGCCGATAGCCCGGCCGCCGCAGCCAACGGGCAGTACATGCTGGTCCGGCGCAGCGTGTACGAATCCGTCGGCGGACACGCGGCGCTGGCCGGTGAGATACTGGAAGACGTCGAGCTCGCCCGCCGCATCAAGGCGTCTGGGCAACGCATCTTCTTCGGGCCGGGCGCGGGCATCGTCCGCACCCGAATGTATGCCACCTTCGGAGCGATGTGGGAAGGCTGGACCAAGAACTTGTATCTGCTCTATCGAAAGAACACCAGCCGCATGTGGGCGGCGGCCGTGCGGACCGTGCTGATCAATCCCATGTTCGCGGCCTTGCTGCTGAACTCCATGTTCCATCATCGCAAGGGTCATGCGGTGGCCTGGAAGGGCAGGG
>CAYPHP010000417.1:0-4541 GCA_964410045.1 uncultured Acidobacteriota bacterium
GACCAGCGTGATTTCCTCGCTGCCGCCTATGTTGCCCATGATGCTCGCTACTGTAACCTGACGCGGATTCCTGGTCATGTGTTAACGCCGGGGGGACAGCTCCCACCGCATTGACTTCACCGCAGACTTGCATCAGACTCACTTCTTCAGCCAGTGCCTCGCGCTGAACAGTCTGCAAGCCAGTAGAATGATCCACGGATAAACACGAATGAAACAGAAGAGCCTGTTCGTAGTGCTGGGAGCGTCCGCGCTGGCTGCGGCGCTATGGGCGGCGGGCGCACCGCCGCTGGCGCAACTGATCACCCGCTGGCTGGCGGTCGCCGCCCTCGTCCTCTACAGCGTGTACAAACGCTCCCTGACCACCTGGATCCTGGTGTCGATGGTGGTGGGCGCCGAGATCGGCCACGATTGGCCCAATATTGCGGTGCATGCGCGGACCCTGAGCCTGATCTTCCTGCGCATGATCAAGACCATCATCGCGCCGCTGCTGTTCGCGACGTTGGTGGTGGGCATCGCCGGGCACGCCAGCCTGAAGCAAGTCGGCCGCATGGGCATCAAGGCCCTGATCTACTTCGAGGTGGTGACCACCATCGCGCTGTTCATCGGCTTGGCCGCCATCAACATCAGCAAGGCCGGCGTCGGCGTAAAGCTTCCGGAGTCGGCCAAGACCGAGACGCTCACAGCGGTCAAGCAGACCGCCAGCCAGGTGATCCTGCACGTCTTCCCGGAGAACATCGCCAAGTCCGTGGTGGAAGGCGAAGTGCTGCAGATCGTGGTCTTCAGCGTGATGTTCGCTTTCGGCATGGGCATGCTGAGCGAAGAGAAGAAACGGCCGATGCTTTCCTTCTGCGAGAGCCTCTCGGAGACGATGTTCAAGTTCACCAACATCGTGATGCTCTTCGCGCCGGTGGGAGTGGGCGCGGCCATCTGCTATACCGTGGGGCACATGGGCCTGGGCATCCTGGTGAACCTGTTCAAGCTCCTGGCCACTCTGTATCTGGCGCTGATCGTATTCCTGCTGGGCGTGTTGCTGCCCGTGGCCTTGGCGGCGCGGATTCCGGTGAAGAAATTCATCCAGACCATCTTCGAGCCGGTGTCCATCGCGTTTGCCACCACCAGCTCGGAGGCCGCCCTGCCGCTGGCCATGGAACGGATGGAGCAGTTCGGCGTGCCTCGCCAGATCGTAGCCTTCGTGATGCCCACGGGCTACAGCTTCAATCTGGACGGGACGACGTTGTACCTCTCGCTGGCCTCAGTGTTCGTGGCGCAGGCTGCAGGCGTCGAGCTGACCTTCGGCCAGCAGATGCTGATGTGCTTCACCCTGATGCTCACGAGCAAGGGCGTGGCCGGCGTGCCGCGAGCGTCGCTGGTGATCCTGCTGGGCACGGTGGCCTCGTTCAATTTGCCCATCGAGCCGGTGTTCATCATCCTGGGCATCGACGAGCTGATGGACATGGCCCGCACCTCGGTGAACGTGATCGGCAATTGCCTGGCCACCGCAGTGATCGCCCGCTGGGAAGGCGAACTGCCTGCGGGCGGCGTGCCAGACCTGGCTACTTCCCCGGCCGGTAGAGGATAACCCGCACTTTTTCCAAAGTGATCAAACCGCCGCCGATCATCTCGTCGAGGCGGGGAAGCATGGCCTCGATGCGCTCGGTGTATTCGACGACCTCGATTAGTACGGGCAGATCCTGCGAGAGCCGCAGGACCTTGTCGGTGTGGTAGTGGCTGGAGGAGCCGTAACCTCCGACGCCGCGGAGCACCGTGACTCCGGCAAACTTTTCCATGCGGAGCATCTCGATAATCGCCTGGTAGAGCGGCTTGCCCTGCCACTTGTCGGATTCCCCGATGTGGATGCGCATCAGGGTGCGCTCGCCCTCGAACTTTTGGTGTTCCATCAGATCATCTCCGCTAGACGCATCCCCAGCCGCACCAGAATCAAGCCGCCAATCAGGCTGGCTGCGACATAGGCCGTGGCCCGCATCCATTCGCCGTCTTCCAGCATGCGAATCGTCTCCCAGCCGAAGGTCGAAAAAGTGGTGAAGGCTCCGAAAAAACCGATGGTGACGGCCGTCCGCAGGTCGGGTGGGAACGACAGGTGCTGCAAGGCATACTTGCCGATGACGCCTAGCAGGAAGCAGCCCGATAGGTTCACTACCAACGTCCCGCTGGGAAACGTTCCTCCGGCGCGTTCCTGCACCAGCCCTTGCAGGCCGTAGCGAGCGAGGGTGCCCGCGGCGCCAAAGATAATCAACAAGAGAATCTTCATCGGCGATTCTGATCGTCCAGCCACTTCTTGAGCGGGGCGAAGTAATCGATGATGGCGGTCGCGTCCATCCGCTTCTCGCCGGTCAGCGCTTCGAGCGCTTCCGGCCAGGGCCGGCTAAGGCCCATCGAAAGCATCTTGTTCAGCCGCGCGCCGACAGCCTTGTTCCCGTAGATCGAGCAGCGGTTCAGCGGTCCGGTGTAGCCGGCTTCCCGGCACATGGCGCGGTGAAACTGAAACTGCAGAATCGCGGCCAGGAAGTAGCGCGAGTACGGCACATTCGCCGAGACGTGATACTTGGCCCCGGGATCAAAATCCTTCTCGCTGCGCGCTACCGGTTCGGCCACTCCCTGATACTTCCGGCGCAACTCCCACCAGGCTTGGTTGTAGTTGGCCGGAGTCACCTCGCCGCTGAAGACTTTCCAGCGCCACTGATCCACCAGCAGTCCGAAGGGCAGGAACGCCACCTTATCGAGGGCCATCTTCATCAGCAGGCCGAGATCGCTGTCCGCGCCGGGAACCTGGTCCAGCAGCCCGATTTGCTTGAGGTATTCCGGGGTAACCGATAGGGCGATGGCGTCGCCGATCGCTTCATGAAAGCCGTCATTGGCGCTGTCGCGAAACAGCACCGGCAGCGTTCGATAAGCCCGCTGGTAGAAGTTGTGACCTAACTCGTGGTGGATGACGGAGAAGTCTTCGTCCTTGACCTCAATGCACATCTTGATGCGCAAGTCCTGATCGTTGTCCACGTCCCAGGCGCTGGCGTGGCAGACTACGTCGCGATCCGCCGGTTTCTTGAACAACGAACGCTCCCAGAAAGTCTTGGGCAGTGGCGCAAAACCCATGGAGGTGAAGAAACGCTCGCCGTAGCGGACCATCTCCAGCTCGTCGATCTTCTTGGCCTTCAGAAGCGCGGTGAGATCGTAGCCGCGGCCGGTTCCGGGCGGCTCGACCAGCGGATAGATATTTCCCCAGGTCTGCGCCCACATGTTGCCGAGCAGGTGCGCTGGAATCAACCCGTCGGAGCGCTCGGCGTCTCTGCCGTACTTGGCGATAAGCCGGGAGCGCACGTAAGTGTGCAGCGACTTGTACAGCGGTTCCACTTGACGCCAGAGACGATCGAGTTCCGCGGCGAATTCTTCCGGCGACAAGTCGTACTTGGAGCGCCAAAGTGCGCCGGTATCTTTGAATCCCAGCTCACGAGCGCCCTGGTTGGCCAGCCCCACCTGACGCGCGTAACGCTCGCGCATCGCAGGCGAGATGGAGTGCCAGCCTTGCCAGGCGCGCAACTGTTCCTTGGCATCGCGGCTGTTGGTCAGGATGCGCTCGAGGTCCGGCAGGCTGAGGCACTTGCCCTTCTCCCCGTCAGGACAATACTTGCCTTTGCCGTAATCGGCTTCCAGCGAGACGGCGATCTTGGTCAGCTCTTCCTGGGCGGCAGGATTGCGCGGGGCCGGAAGGGTCAGCGACAGCTTGAGCAGCTTCATCTTCCTCGCCAGCTCCGGCGGCAAAGTCAGACCGTCAAAACGCGCGGCGGCGACGGCCAGGTCGGTGGCGGCGGCCAACAGTTCCTTCGAGGCGTCGGCTTCCATGGCTTCTGTGTCGTCGGTGATGAAATTGCTCTTCACCCAGGACGCCCGGCCGGCTTTGTTCGCCAGGTCGAGAAGCTTCTTCTCGGCCTCGACCATGAACTTCTGGGCGTCGGCAGCAGTGGGTCTCTGAGCAGCAAGCGGCAGCGCGAGGAACAAGAATAGAAGGATGGCCATGCTGATTGTCTTACCACAGAGGAACAAGGAACGCGGAGAAAAGCTCAGGGCGCCGAGACGTCGATCACAACCTTTCCGGACAGTGGCCGGACAGTGGGACAGTGGGGACAGTGGGACAGCCTGATCTGGCCCCTTCCCTGGAGTGCGGCGCCTTGGCGCCGCATGCGGCGGCAAGCCGCCGCACTCCAAGACTAGGTGTAAAGAGGGGGTCAGCCTGACGGCGCCGAGACGTCGATCACAACCTTGATGTCTTCCGGCGTGCGCTCCAGCGCGTCGGCGAAGTTCGCGAAGGGGACCCGTCTCGTGATCATGGAGGCCAGCAGTCCCGGCCACTTGCGCTCGATATCTTGAAGGTCCTGCACGCCTTGCTCGAAGTCGCAACGGTTGGCGTTGACGCTGCCAAAGATCACCTGGTTGTGCTGGACGATGCGGTTGTTCAGCTCGCCGACCGGCACCGGTATGGGCTCGCGCTCGGCGCAGACGCCCAGCAAGGCCATGATGCCGTTGTA
>CAYPHP010000418.1:0-4536 GCA_964410045.1 uncultured Acidobacteriota bacterium
CTGGCATTGATCAACGACATTCTGGATTTCTCCAAGATCGAGGCCGGCAAACTCACCCTGGAAGAGCAGCCCTTCGATCTCTGGCAGTGTATCGAGGACGCTTGCAGCCTGCTGGCCACCGTGGCGGCCCGCAAGAAGTTGGAACTGGCTTGCTTCATCGCGGACGACGTGCCTCAGGAAATCGTGGGTGATTCGGTCCGGCTTCGCCAGGCCGTCGTGAACCTGGTCGGCAACGCGCTCAAGTTCACCGAGCAGGGCGAGGTCGTGGTCACCGTCGAAGCAAAGACGCAGGAAGACTCGCGGATCGAGGTTCATTGCGCCGTCCGGGACACCGGTATTGGCATCACGCCGGAACAGCAGTCGCGACTCTTCCAGTCGTTCAGCCAGGCGGATGCCTCGACGACGCGCCGCTACGGCGGCACCGGGCTGGGCCTGGCGATCAGTAAGAGCCTGGCCGAGGCTCTGGGTGGACGCATGTGGGTGGAAAGCGAGCCGGGCCGCGGCTCGACGTTCCACTTCACCATCGTGGCCCGCGCTGGCGCCGCGCAACCCGCAGCGTACCGGCACGCGCCGCAACCGGCATTGCAGGGTAAGACGGTGACGCTGGCCGGAGAGGGCTCCCGAAATCGCGAATGGATCGAGACGTGGCTGGCCCGCTGGGGAATGCGGGCGGTTACTGAAGAACCTGCCGATGTCATCGTCCGCATCGCCGATATGGGCGTGACGCCCAGCGAGCCGGGCGCAGTGATCTATAAACCGGTGCGGGCGTCACAACTTCACGCCGCTTTGCTCGAAGGCCTGGGCGCGCCAGCAGCGAAGGCAGCAAAGGCTCCGGCCGCAGCGCAGCGCAAATCACTGCGGATCCTGCTGGCCGACGACAACGAGGTCAACCAGAAGGTCGGGTTGTGGATCCTGGAGCAGTCCGGCTACGGCGCGGACGTGGTCTCGAACGGCCGCGAAGTCGTGGACGCGCTTCGCCGCAAGAAATACGACGTGGTGCTTCTGGACATGCAAATGCCGGAAATGGATGGCTGGGAAGCCACGCGCGAGATCCACCGCTTGTGGGCGCCGGGTGACCGGCCGCGCATCGTCGCGCTTACCGCCAACGCCATGGCCGAAGATCGCCAGCGCTGCCTGGACGCGGGGATGGACGATTATCTGAGCAAGCCCTTGCGGGTGGCGGAACTGCAAGCGGCCCTGGATCGCACCGCACCGCCTCCACCCGCAACCGGGGGGTCTGCCGTCGCCGACGGTTTCGATCCCGCGGTCCTGGCGCCATTACGCGCCATGCAGCGTCCCGGGCAGCCAGACCTGGTGCAGCACATGATCCAGCTTTACCTGAAGAGTCTGCCTCCGCAACTCGAAGCCATCGAGCAGGCGGTGAAGACGGCCGATGCCGCGGCACTCGGGCGCGCGGCTCACAAGCTTAAAGGCAGCAGCGCCACGTTGGGCGCGGCGCGAATCACCGAACTGTGTACCAGACTCCAGAGCCTGGCCGACAAATCCGCCTTGGCCGGTTCCGAAGCGCTGGTGAACGAACTGCAGGCTGCCGTGCGCAATCTGCAGGCCTCTTAACGTCGATCGCAACCAAGGAGGGCCCATGTCCCGTCCAACAATTTGGCGTCTAGAAGTGATTTTCTTGCTGTTTTCCGTCCCGGCGTGCCAGGGAGACCAAGTGACACTTAAGAACGGGGACCGCGTGACCGGAGCGATCATCAAGAAAGACGGCAACGCGCTGGTCGTCAAGACCGACTTGTTCGGCACGGTTTCGCTTCCGTGGGAACAAGTGACCACCCTGAAATCAGAGACTCCGCTCAACGTAGGACTCGTGGATGGCCAGTCGATGCAGGCAACGTTGCTGGCCTCTGAGGGGAAGGTTGAGCTGAAAGAGACGAGGCGGACGTTGGCGTCCTCCGAGGTGATCACCATCCGCAACGCCGATGAACAGAAGGCTTACGAACGGATGCTGCGCCCGGGTTGGACGCAACTCTGGACCGGCACGGCAACGATCGGCTTTGCCGGCACCCAGGGCAACGCGCAGACCCGAACGTTCACCACGGTTTTCAATGCCTCCCGAACCACCAGCACAGACAAAACCAGCCTCTACTTCAAGACCATCAAGGCCTCCGCCTTGGTCAATCGGGTCAACGCCGACACGGCGGCCGCGGTCCGCGGAGGCTGGGGATATGACCGTAAGATTTCCCCGCGCCTCTTCGTAAACACCTTCAACGATTACGAATATGACCGCTTCCAGAACCTCGACTTGCGCTTCGTGCTGGGCGGCGGGTTGGGGTTCCATGCCTGGAAAGGGGAACGCGGCAGCCTGGACGTCGTTGGCGGAGGCGCGTACAATCGCGAGAAGTTTTCGCCTCCCTCACCGCAGCCTCCCTCCACCCGCAATTCCGCGGAAGCTTACTGGGGCGAGGATTTCACCTACAAGATCAGTGACGCGACCTCGCTGGTCCAGAACCTGCGCATGTTCCACAATCTGTCAAACACCGGAACGTACCGCCTGAACTTCGACCTTGCGGCGAACACGCGGCTCGCGAAATGGCTCACCTGGAATCTTGGCTTCAGCGATCGCTACTTGAGCCATCCGGTCCCGGGTCGCAAGACCAACGACCTGCTGTACACCACCGGCATCGGCATTACCTTTGCCCGGTGATTCCCAAAACGGAGCTATGCTCTAGGAGAGGCCCACCGAAGTGAAGATCCGGCGCATCGCCAGGCTTTTCGGACTTGTCCTTGTGTTGACTGGGCCGCTCCTGCCGGCTCAGAAGGCCTCGGACCTGGCCACGCCAACTCCGATGCCACGCGGCGCAACGCTGGTCATCGGGTTTCTGGGAGGATTCGATCGTTGGGACGACCCGCATCGGAGCGTCCGCCAACTGACGCTGAGATTGCGCGGACAACCCGGAGTGTATGCCGAATCGATTTCGAATCGCCGCCGCAAAGTGGCGCGGGAGTTCATTCGCCGGGCGCTGGACACCAACCAGAATCAGATCCTGGAGCCGGAGGAGCGTGTGGTCGCGAACATCATCCTGTACGGGCAGAGTTGGGGAGGGGCGGCTGCGGTGGATACGGCCCGCGATCTGGAGAAGCTCGGAATCCCCGTGCTGCTCACTGTGCAGGTGGACAGCGTCGGGCGCAATGACCATACGATCCCGTCGAATGTGCGCGCGGCCGTAAACTACTACCAGCGTGATCCACTGACCATCCGGGGCCAGCGCGAGATCCGCGCCGCCGATCCCACCCGCACCCGGATCCTCGGTAACATCGGAATGTCGTATCTCTTCCGCTCGCCAAATCGCGAGAACGCCTCGTGGGCCCGGCGGACACTGGGAGGCAGTCACGCCAAGATGGAACTTGATCCGGTGGTCTGGGGCGCCGTGGAACAGAACATCCTCGAGGCGATCGCCAGGAGGGAATCCCGATGAGAATCGTGGTGCTGATGGGCCTTCTGTTGTCGGCGCCGCTGTGGGCGCAGACCCGCGAGATGGACCTGCCGGGGTCCGGCGGATGGGTCGATACCGGCATCGACGTGCAGGCCGGAGACACGCTGCGCATCAGCGCGACCGGAGAATTGAGGTACTCGAACGCCCGCCAAGCGAACGGACCGGGCGGGTTGCCGCGCGGATTTGCCGACTTGATCCGCATTTTTCCCCTCAATCAAGCGGGACGAGGAGCGGTGATCGGGCGAATCGGGTCCCATGAATCGGACCGGCCGTTCCTGATCGGCGCGCGCCATGAGAGCCGCGCCGCGGTTTCCGGCCGGCTGTACGTGGCCGTCAACCAGTCTTCCGGCGACCGCGCCACGGGCAACTTCCGGGTCAGCATCGAGCGGGTGGCGGTGACCGCGGTCGCGACCGCGGAGGTGCGGGTGACCCCGTTTCCTCAAGCCTCGCTCGATTCTATTCCCCGGCGCGTCAGTGATCCCGATGGCGCGGCGGGCGACCGCGTGAACTTCATCCTGATCGGCTCTCAGGAACAAGTGCAGGCGGCCCTGGCCGCCGCCGGATGGGTGACCGTCGATCGCACGGTGAAAGAAGCGGTGCTGCGCGGGATCCTGGCCAGCCTTTCCAAGGAAGCCTACGTCACCATGCCCATGAGCGAACTGCGCCTGTTCGGGCGGCCTCAGGATTTTGGTTACGCCCAAGCCGATCCGCTTCGGGTAATTGCCGCGCGCCACCACTTCCGGATCTGGAAAGCGCCGTTTCAACTTGCCGGACAGACCGTCTGGGCGGGCGCCGGCACCCACGACATCGGCTTTGAACGGGACCAGCGCAACAACGGAATCACTCACAAGATCGATCCGGACACCGACAAGGAACGGGATTACATCCGCGCCAGCCTGGTGCAGACCGGACTGGTGGTTGCCTCCAGCTACATGACCCCGGCCGACCCGGTGCGCAAGGCCCGCACGGCTACAGGCGGCGAATTCACTTCCGACGGACGCACCTTGCTGGTCTACCTGAAGCCGGAGGGTACCAACCTGGCGGCCGGATTCTCCGACCTGTTTTGCTCCGTACTGAAGCA
>CAYPHP010000419.1:0-2373 GCA_964410045.1 uncultured Acidobacteriota bacterium
GTTGGTTTCCACACCTTCTGGTTCCAGAAACAACAGGTGCCGCTCCTTGTCGGTGAACTTCACCACCTTGTCCTCGATCGACGGACAGTACCGCGGTCCGATCCCGCTGATCTGCCCGCTATACAGCGGCGACCGCGAAATACTTTCGCGCAGGATCCTCAGTGTCTCGGCCGTCGTCGACGCTAGGTAGCAATCCACTTGTGGGCGGTCGATTCTCTCGGTCCGGAAGGAGAAGGGCACGGGAACCGGATCCCCTTTTTGCACCTCGAACCTGCCCCAGTCGATCGTGCGGCCGTCCAGGCGGGGAGGGGTGCCGGTCTTCAGCCGGCAAGTCCTCAGTCCATGTCGCTTGAGCGCCTCTCCAAGGAGTTGGGAGGGCGGCTCGCCACTGCGGCCGGCAGGGTAGGTCGATTCTCCCACGTGGATCAGTCCGTTCAGGAAGGTGCCTGTGGTGATGATAAGGGCCCGGCACCCTATCTGCCTTCCGTCGCGCAGGAGAACTCCGGTAACTCTTTTTTCTACTCCTGTAGTTTCAAGGACCAAATCGGCGACCTCAGCCTGCTTGATGTGCAGACCCGTTTGGTTCTCCAGCACCTGCCGCATTCTCTGCCGGTACTGTTTCTTGTCGCATTGCGCACGCGGCGACCAGACCGCGGGACCGCGGCTCGTGTTGAGGAGGCGGAACTGAATACCCACGGCGTCGGTAACTTCACCCATGATGCCGCCCAATGCGTCGATCTCTCGAACCAGGTGTCCCTTCGCGATTCCTCCGACGGCCGGATTGCACGACATCTGCGCGATCAAATCCAGATTGAGCGTCACGATCGCTGTCCTCACGCCCATACGGGCGCAGGCGACCGCGGCCTCGCAACCGGCATGGCCGGCGCCGACCACCACGACCTCGAAAGACTCACTGAAGGAAGACCCCATGGGCGGAGAGCTGCCGCTATTCTATCGCGACTGCCTGGAGCTGGGCACGCTACGGAAGTGCTCCCAGCCGGACGGTGTCAGCGGGCGGATCTGCGTTCCTACCCTGATCGTTACGCGACGCCCGGCAGTGATGGTCCCGATCCGAGTGACCCGAACGCCCGCAATCATGTCTGGAACCCTGGATGTCGGCCGGGCGGTAAATAGTAACTCGTAGTCCTCGCCGAGTGTCAGCGCGCGAGCCAACTGTCCTCGCCTGGGCGCCCGGTCACCTTCCACCAGCGCCCCAACTCCGCTGGCCCGGGCGAGATGGTTCAGATCCGTCGACAAACCGTCGCTAAGGTCAATGGCCGCGGTTGCTACTCCCTTCCGCCGAAGCCATCGTCCGACTTCCACGCGAGGAAAAATTCGTTTGGAAGCGCATCCGAGTGTTCCGGTGACGTATATAAGATCGCCCGGCCTCGCCCCGGATCGGAGAAGAGCGGCGCCCTGCGGAGTCTCTCCCAGCGCTGTGACCGAAGCAACAAAAGGACCCGATGTGCTGGAAACATCGCCGCCTGCAAGAGACGCACCAAAACGGCGAGCCGCACCGGAGAACCCGGCAACGAAACTCTGGATCCAGCGTTCAGGGAACCTTGGCCGGTGGTTCGAGAGCGCCAGGTTAAGGAAGACAAGGCGCGGTTCGGCGCCCATGGCTGCCAGGTCGCTGAGTCCCCGTCCGAGCAGTCGCTCGCCGGCGGCGAAAGCCGGCATACGTGTCCTTAGGAAATGCACCCCTTCCACAAGTTGATCGGTGGTTACGACAATCTCCCAACCGGGTCGGGGTCGCCAAACGGCGCAATCGTCTCCGATGCCCACGCGCAACCTGGAACTAGCATGAGCACTGCGGCCTTCGATGAAGGCGATGAGTTCACGTTCGGTCACTGGGTTCTGTTATACTCCAATAACACAAACATTCTTGATGATCCTTGTTTTCAATGCCTTAGGGGCTGCAGATCCGCGCTTTTCCGGTTGACATGCCTTTTGAGGCTCTGGTACTCTGGTCCCGCTTTACCAAAGCATACACCCGAGAGGACGTTCGGCCGACGGGCCAGTCCTAGGAAGCTTCATCTAGCAGTTCCCGCCGCGGGGCGTCGGCAACCTCCGCGGATTAAGAAAGACTAAACAAAGTTTCATTGGGGGTTGTCCGTTTGCAGAAAAGCTACTTCATTCTTGTTGTAGCTCACAGCGTCAAGGGTAGGATCCGCAGGATCCAGGTCCCCTCTTACGCACTGCATGCAGTGGCCGCTCTGGCCGTAGTCGGGCTCATTACCGTGCTCGGCGCCGCTGGTTCCTATGTCCGGATGTTCGTCAAGGTGACGCAGTTCAACACCATGCGTGACGAAGTGCAGACCTTGAAGAAGAGATACCAGGACTTGCAGGGAACCATGTCGGGTCAGAAGCAGC
>CAYPHP010000419.1:2383-4529 GCA_964410045.1 uncultured Acidobacteriota bacterium
CGACGAGAAGTCCAAAGCATTGAATGAGATCGAGGGTCAGAAGCAGCAGTTGGCCTCCCTCCAATCGCTGGCCACCGAAGTGTCCCTCGCCTATGGCCTCAAGCAGGTGACGGCAGGACCAGCCGGCAGCGAGATTGGCGACCGCTTCTATCGGAACTCCATCGAGCAGTACCGGATGCTCATTCGCGCCGCTCACGCCAATCCTCTCCAGAAACGAACTCTGATGCACGACACCTTCGGCGCGGGTTTGATGGTCCCCTCCATGTGGCCTTACGAGGGTCCCATCACAGGCTCGTTCGGCGAGCGTCTGGATCCCTTCAACGGGGAGAGTTCCCTCCATTCGGGAGTCGATATTTCGGCCACCTACGGCGATGCGGTCCGCGCCACGGCCGACGGTGTGGTGATCTTCGCCGAGCGCTACGCGGGCTACGGATTGATGGTGGACGTGGAACACGGCCGGGGATTGATTACGCGCTACGCGCACCTCTCCGGAATCGCGGTGGTGGGTGGTCAGGCGGTTCGCGCGGGCGAGATCATCGGCCGGGCCGGCAGATCCGGACGCTCCACCGGTTGTCACGTTCACTACGAAGTGCGGATCAACGGGCTGGCGGTGAACCCCATGAAGTTTATGGGCCGGCGCGCCTTCGGTACGGCCGCGAACACCACTCCCAGCAGCCTCTCGGGTTCCGAAGACTAGAACGCGCCCCCCAGATTCTGCACCGGTTTTCTCGAGATGTCCTTATCCTAAAAGGATGACTCTTCGAATCGTTCTGCTTGCTGGATTCCTCATCGCCGCCGGATCCGCTTCCGGCGCGTCGATCTTCGACTTCACGCTCAACAGCATCGACGGACAACCTGCCCCGCTGAGCAGCCACAAGGGCAAAGTGCTCCTGGTCGTCAATGTAGCGAGCAAATGCGGATTCACTCCTCAATATGAGGGTCTCGAAGCCCTCTACCGGAAGTACAAGGACCGCGGCCTGGTGGTGCTGGGATTCCCGGCCAATAACTTCATGAGCCAGGAGCCGGGCACCAACGAGGAAATCAAGACCTTCTGCAAGACCAAGTACGACGTCACCTTCCCGATGTTCGCGAAGATCTCGGTGAAGGGCGACGATCAGGCCCCGTTGTACAAGTACCTGACGGACAAGGAAGCCAACCCAGCCACAGGCGGGGAAATCCGGTGGAACTTCACCAAGTTCCTGGTCGGCCGGGACGGCAAGATCCTCTCCCGCTTCGAGAGCCGCGTAAAGCCGGACGCCCCTGATCTTGTCGCCGCGATCGAAGCCGCCCTCGGAAAGTAGGCGGAAGCTCGGGCAACCTTCGCATTCTGTCGCACGCCGAGCTTGGCTCGGCTGGCTCAGCGGTGGGGCGCTCTCCAGGGCGCGTGTACACTGATATCCGCATCATAAGACAGTCATGCCGCGCAATCTCCTCTACGGGATCCTCGCCGTTCTTTTCCTGTCGTCGGTAGCCACCACGCTTCCGTTGACCTGGGAAATGATCGCAGGTATGACCGTCGGGTTGGACGGGGTGGCGACCCCGTTCATTCCCGAGGGTGCCGGTCGCAAGATCGCCAGGGTGACCGATCCCGGCGCGCGCGCCGGTCTCAAGGCGGGCGAAGAAGTGCTAGCCATCGACGGCAAGCCGTTTAACGGGTTTGGCGTGCTCGGTCGCGCGCTGGCGCTGAAGAAGCCCGGCGAGACCATGGTCCTGCGCGTGCGATCGCTGGACAAGCCGCCGGTGGAGCGCGACGTTGTCGTTCACTTCGGCGAGGAAGGGGCCTCGTCGCCCGCGGCCGCCAACCGGCTGTTCCTCCTGGTACTGGCGGTGGCGATGCCTTGGCTGTGCATCGTGCTGGGATTCTGGGTGGCGGCCGTTCGCCCGCGCGATCCCATGGCCTGGGTGCTTCTGGGAATGATGTTGGGATTCGCCGCCTTGCCCAGTGGCGACTTGTCCCGCTGGCCGGATGGAATCCGCGGTCTAACGGCCTTCTGGACCGGAACCGCGAAAACCATGTGGCCCGGCCTGATTCTGTTCTTCGGTGCGCTGTTTGCGGAGCGCCTCGCCTGGGAAGAGCGAGTGTGGTGGCTGAAGTGGATCCCGTTTACCTATCTGACGATCTTCGCCATCCTCAACGGCATCGCGC
>CAYPHP010000420.1:0-4522 GCA_964410045.1 uncultured Acidobacteriota bacterium
ACGCATCCTCTATTACACGCCCGGGTACCGGCTGATCGCACTCAACGCCAAGACCGGCATGCGCGTTCCTTCGTTCGGAAAAGACGGCGCGGTGGATTTGAAAACGGAATTCGATCAGGACATCGACTTAGTCACCGGAGAAGTTGGAATCCAGTCCGCGCCGGTCATCGCCGGCAACACGATTATCGTGGGCAACGCGTTTCGAGAAGGCTTCACTCCCAAGAGCTACAAGAACACCAAGGGCTACGTGCGCGGTTACGACGCCCGTACCGGCAAGCGGTTGTGGATCTTCCACACGATTCCCAAGAAGGGTCAGTTCGGTTACGACACTTGGCTCGACGGATCGGCGGAAACCACCGGCAACACCGGCGTGTGGACTCAGATCGCTGTCGATGAGCAACTCGGCCTGGTCTACCTGCCGGTGGAAACGCCCACCAGCGATTACTACGGGGGCCACCGGCCAGGGAACAATCTGTTCGCCGAAAGTTTGGTCTGTGTGGATTTGAAGACCGGTGTGCGCAAGTGGCATTTCCAGTTCGTCCATCACCCGATCTGGGATATGGACATGTCCTCAGCGCCGATCCTGGCCGACATCACCGTCGACGGTAAGGCGATCAAGGCCGTCGCCCAACCCAGCAAGCAGGGATTTCTCTACGTCCTCGACCGCATAACCGGCAATCCCGTATGGCCGATTGTGGAGAAGCCGGTGGAAAAAGGCAATGTGCCGGGCGAATGGTATTCCCCCACGCAGCCGATTCCCAGCAAGCCGCCGGCCTACAGCCGCAACGGCATCAGCGTCGATGACCTGATCGACTTCACGCCCGCAATGCGGGAGCAGGCCATCAAGAACATCGCCCGCTTCAAGATCGGGCCGGTCTTTACGCCACCGTCGTTAAGCAAGACGGAAGGTCCTCTGGCCACACTGACACTGGGGACGGCCAGCGGAGGCACGAATTGGCCCGGCGCATCCTACGATCCGGAGACGCAGACGGTGTACGCCTACGCCTGTAATGCCTGTGTCACGCCGATCGGGTTGATCGAGCCGCCCAAGGAAATGTCCGACATCCGCTACATCTACGGAACGGCGGGAGTGCCGGCGCGGATCGTCAGCGGTCCCGGCGAGAATGCCGGCGCCGACGCGCAACGTCCAGTACGCACCGCCGCTCCGACTCCTCCGACACCCCCGGCAGCCGGTGGAGGTGGTGGGGCAGCCGGACGGCTGAGCGTGGAAGGGCTTCCGTTGATCAAACCACCCTACTCCACGATCAGCGCGATTAACCTGAACAAAGGCGAGATCGTCTGGCAAATCGCTCACGGCGAGACGCCCGACTTCGTCCGCAATCATCCGGCGCTCAAGGGTATGAAGATTCCACGCACTGGACAGTCCGGCTATAACGTGGGTACGCTGGTCACCAAGACCCTGGTGATCGCCGGCGACGGTCAGGTCACCACCACTCCGGATCGTCCGCGCGGCGGCATGCTGCGAGCCTACGACAAAGCCACGGGCAAAGAAGTTGGCGGAGTTTATTTGCCCGCGCCACAGACCGGGTCGCCGATGACCTACATGGTGAATGGCAAGCAGTACATCATCGTGGCCGTCAGCGGCGGAAACTATTCCGGCGAGTACATCGCCTTCACTCTGCCGTCCGCCGGGCAATGATGCGAGCGTTGGCGTGTGCGGTGGGTGCGGCAATCCTGACGGTCTTGGCGGCGCTCACCGTCGCGGGGGCTGGGCCCCGTGATGATTCGCGTTCGGTCTGGGATGGCGTGTACACCGCCGAGCAGGCCAAGCGCGGCGAGCCGCTCTACAAGAAGGAATGCGGGGCCTGCCACGGCGATCTTTTGACCGGAGGGGAAATGGCTCCGCCGCTGGCTGGCGGAGCGTTCCTTTCCAATTGGAACGGACTGACCGTCGGCGATTTGTTTGAACGTATCCGCAAGACCATGCCCACCCAGAAGCCCGGTAAGCTGGCCCGCAACGTCTACACCGACGTAACCGCATTCATGTTGAGCGCCAACGATTTTCCCGCCGGTGAAAAGGAGCTTCCGGAAAACACCGAGAGCATGAAGCAGATCCTGATCGAGATGAGCAAGCCGGAGAAGAAGAAGTAACCACGGATTACGCGGATTACGCGGATAGCGTGCTACAAACCGCGCTTACTTCCACTGGAATCTCGCGATGCGGCCGCGCGGGCCTACGGCCCATCCCGCCTCACTGGAGACGAAACTGACGGCGTTGTAGCCGGCCTTGTCGAACGGTTTCCAGGTCTGGCCATTGTCTAGGGAAACGTCGGTGCCCGAGGGTCCGGCAGCGATCCAGGCCTTGCGATCGGCAAGGAACGCTACGGCGGAACGGAAGCCGTACGGGGGTGTCCCGGCGGGCCGCGTCCAGGTTTGGCCGCCGTCGGAGGTGATGGCGATGTTCGCCGTGGCGTCGTCGGCCTTGGTGTAATCGCCGCCCACCGCGATCCCCAGCTTCGAGTCCGAGAACGCCAGCGAGAAGATTCCCGCGCTGGCGGAATCGTTGCGGATGGGCGTCGTGGCCACCGTCCAGGTGAGGCCGCGGTTCCTGGAGTAGAAGACGCGGGCCGCGCCCGGACCGCCGGTTCCCGCCCAGACGCTGCCTTTGCCGAGAATCACGATGCCGGTGCCGCTGGCGGCGAACGCGCCTTCTCCCGTCAGGGCCGGCGCCGTGCGCTGCTTCTGCCAACTCTTGCCGCCGTCAGCCGTGGTCATGATCACCAACTGGCCGTCGACGGGATCGCCCATCAGGATTCCATGGGTGGCGTCCCAGAAGGCAAACTGGTCAAAGAATCCGGCAGGATCGGGGTTGGTCAGTTGCAGCGTCCAGTGCGCGCCGCCGTCAGTAGTCTTGTAGATCCGGGACTTGTCCCCGGTCCCGATGCTGAGCAGGTAGGCGGTACGCTCGTCGACGGCGTGGACGTCGCGGAAATCGAGCGCCTCCGCGCCCGGTACGGTCGCCGCACGCCAGGACGCCCCGCCATCCGTGGTCTTGAGGAATACACCTCGCGTGCCGCTGGCCCACACCACCGTGGCGCTAACCGCGCAGACTCCTCTTAACGATTCGGTGGTGTGGCTATCCTGCGGGATCCAGGTCTGCGCCGCCAGCGCAAACGGAAGAAGTACGACAGTGAGAGTTCGGAACATGGCTACGGCCGCAGATACTTTGCCAGGAACTTGTAGATCTCCTGGCGCGATTCCTGGGCCAGCTTGGTATCGATGCGGTTAAAGACGTGGCCGCCGGGCGCCTTGTCGTAAATCTTATATTCGAACTGCTTGCCTTCGGCCTTCAGAGCGCGGATCAGGCTTTCTACCTCCAGGACGTTCACATCCTCATCGTTGGTTGTGGTGTGGATCAGCAACGGCGTGCGCAGTTTATGAGCGTTCCACACCGGAGATCGGCGGCGGTATTCGTTCACGTTCTGCTCCGCGGTCTTGCCGATATGGTTGGGGCCGGAAAACAGCCCGCGGTAGCCGTCGCTCTTGTAACCCATGCGGGCCACCAGGTCGCTCACCGGCACGCCGGCGTAGGCGACCGCGTAGGCTTCGGGATGGTCGAAGATATTCATCAGCGAGATCATCCCGCCGTGGCTCCATCCGATGATCCCGACGCGCTTCGGGTCGAGGAATGAGGCGTAGTGTTCGATCGCCCAATTGCGCGCGGCGAGCACGTCGTCATTCTCCAGCCCGCCGTAGTCGATCTGCTCGTAGAAGTTCCGCCCATAGCCGGTGGATCCGCGGTAGTCGGGTGCGATGACCACGTAGCCTTGTTCCATCAACTCCCGCATGATGTGTGCCATATTCGGCTGAACGTGCGAATGCACGCCGCCGTGCACGTAAACCAGCAGCGGATGTTTTTGAGCGCGGTCCAGCTTCTTGGGAATGAACGTAAACGCGGGAAGCACCACCGGATTGCCCGCGCCTTGCGCCGTGGGATTGGGGATCACCCGCGGCGGCGGCCCGGTGAACTCCACTTTGTCCACTTCGGCGACGTCGCCGATGCGCTGGCGCCACAGGATCTCGTTGAGCATACGCACCAGAACATCCTGCGAGTGATTGGCCTCGCCGCCCGGGGCGGCCGCGACACCCGGAACGGGAGCCGCTCGGGGCGCCGGCGCGGGCGCAGGAGGCGCTTGCGCCGTGACGGCGAGTACGGAAAAGGCCAGAAGAGTAAGCACGCTGATGATCGTTCGCATGGCCGACATTATAAGCCGTAGTTGATCGGGCGGTTTGCTGTGACTTCCTGTCAAGCCTGGCAATTCTTGTCAAACCAAAGAGACCTTCGTCGTGCGCCTTCGTCTAGACACGGCAGCGGAGGAACCGCTGCGGAGGGACGAAATGACCTGGGCACTGGCGGTGGTGATGGCACTTACACTGGCGGGCGCCGCCACAGACGATCCGTGGCGCGAGGCGATTACCGAAGGCAACCGGCTTCGTGCCGAAGGACGATATGCGGAGGCGGAGGCCAAATACCGGCAAGCCTACGCGGTGGTCGAGAAGA
>CAYPHP010000421.1:0-4522 GCA_964410045.1 uncultured Acidobacteriota bacterium
AGTCCATCACCGTGACCACCCCTTCGGCGTTCACCATGATGTTCTGCGGCTTGAGATCGCGGTGGATCACCCCCTCGGCGTGCGCCGCGCCGAGCGCCCGGCACACCTGCTGCATGATCGAAACGGCCCGGCCGGGCGCCATCTTGCCTTCGGTGCGCAGGATGGCCTTCAGATCCCGGCCCTCGACGTACTCCATGGTGATGAAACGGGTGCCGCCCGATTCGCCGAGGTCATAGATGCGGATGACGTTCTTGTGGGTGATTTTGCGGGCGAGGATCAGTTCCTGCTTGAAGCGGCTCAGAACTGAGATCTGCGCGGCCAGTTCCGGCCGGATCACCTTCAGCGCCACGGTCCGGTCGAGCGAGCGATCATGAGCCTTGTAGACGGCGCCCATGCCGCCTTCGCCGAGCAGCGCGAGGATCTCGTACCGATCGCCGAGCGTGGCGCCTGCCGACGGCTGTGCGCCGGTTCTCCCGAAGGCTTCCATTCCCACCGCCGGACCCGACCATGTGTTGATGCCGGCTCCCGTGGGCATGTCGTCGGAAACGGCCAGCGCCGCGCCGCAGCTCGCGCAACGCGAGGCATCCGCCGGATTACTGGCTTGGCAACGAGGACAGATCATTGAACCTTCGGAAGGGAGACGGCCCTTTCGACATTACGATCTTTGATACGCGAAAGCAATGGGTTCAGGAATGAGGAGGTCGGGCAGTTTGGACGGATAGAAGTCAGAGTCATGAGTGAGCAATGCGTTTCCGATGGCTTGGGCGCGCAAAACACCCGAAAGTGTGCACCAAGTTGCAACGACTGTCCCAACGGACACCCCTGACCGGGCTGCGCCGCTTTCTCGGGCGTCCTCTCATCTGTTTCGCCGTCCAGGGAGGTAACCCATTCGATCAGTGTACTTTTGACTCGCCTTCCAGTATCTGGAGGACATATCCGCAAATCCGAAGCCACGGGCAGCCCGCTTTTCCAAAAGTGGTAAATGGCGTAGAATCAATACACACGAGCACCCATGAGGGTCCGATAGGTCCTCGGCGCTGTGGCCGCGAACGTGCAGTAGTAAGTTGCTAACGTTGGGTGCGATTCCGGCGACGGCCGGACAGCAAGGACAGCCATGAATCGCGGGAACAAGCCGGGCTTCGGTACGGTGATCGCAATTCTGATCACTGTCGGCTGCGTGATCATGGCTGGATTCAACATCTACCAGCACCGCAAGTACCAACCGCCCTATGACGGAGTCACCTGGCAGGACGCCGAGGAATCGGTGGTGGCCCTGGCGGTGGTGCCCGGCGGCCCGGCTGAGCGTGCCGGCATCCGCTCGGGCGACGAACTGAAGTCCATCAACGCCGCCGCCATCAAGGCCGCCACCCGCGTGACGTGGGAGATCTACCAGATCGGCGCCTGGAATCGCGCGGAGTATGCTCTGGCGCGCCAGGGCCAGCCCTTCACCGCCAAAGTGATCCTCGAGCCGCAACCGGCGCACGCCATGCGCCGCTATTTGCAGGCTGTGGGTTTGCTGTACCTGGGGATCGGCCTCTTTATCCTGTTGCGGCGGCCGAACGCGCCGCGGTCGGCGCACTTCTACGCGTTCTGCCTCATCTCGTTCGTCCTCTACTTCTTCTCGTCCACCGGGAAGTTCAACAACTTCGATTGGACGGTCTACTGGATGCAGGCGGTGGCCCTGCTGCTGCAGCCGCCGCTCTTCCTGCACTTCGCACTGGTCTTTCCCAACCCGAAGCCGTGGGTGGAACGGCGCCGGATCATTCTGCTGCTGGCTTACGTGCCCGCGTTCCTGTTGTTGATGCTGCACCTGAGCCTGGCCATTGATTTCCTGCGCGTGCACTTGCCGGCCTTGCAGGTCCGCTGGTGGCTCGATCGCGTCACCATGCTGCACCTGGGAGCGATGTATCTCGGCACCGCGGCGGTGCTCTACCACACCTATCGGCATGCCGAGACCTACGCCCTGCGCCAGCAGATGAAGTGGGTGACGCGCGGCACGCTCGCGGCGATCCTGCCGTTCGGGTTGCTCTACGTGGTGCCCTACTTCCGGGGCGCGGTGCCGACGCCGGCCATGGACTTCTCGGTCCTGACGCTGGCCTTGATCCCCATCACCTTCGGCTACGCCATTTTCCGCTGGCGGCTGATGGACGTCGATATCCTGTTCCGGCGCACCATCGCCTATACGCTGGCCACTGCGGCTCTGCTCGGCGCTTATTTCACGCTGCCGGCCCTGGCCGGAATCCTCCTCCAGACCGCGCTGCCCGCGGCCGGACAGTGGGGCCTGGTCATCGTGGTGGTGGCCACCGCGCTGCTCTTCCAGCCGCTCCGCGACTTCATTCAGGACCGCCTGGAGCGCTACTTCTACCGCGAGAGTTACGACTACCGGCGCACGCTGGCGGAGTTCGGACGGGAGCTCAGTTCCGACGTCGATGTGGACCACATCCTCAGTTCCATCGTCGACCGGCTGTCGATGACGCTGAACGTCGAGCGGGTGGCCGTCTTCCTGGCCTCGGAGGATGATCCCGGGAAGATGCGCCTGGAGCGTGCGCTGGGAGTTCCCGCCGGCGACTGGAATCTCGCGTTCCTCGACCCGGCGCGTCCCGAGTTCGCGCGTGGCGCGCTCTTCTTCGAGAATGTCCGGCAGGCGGTTTCCGAAGCTCCGGAAGCGCGCGCCACCATCGCCCAGCTCGATCTGCACTATTACCTGCCGTGCAAGGCGCACGGCCGCGTGGTGGGTGTGCTCGGCCTGGGCCGGACCCGGCACGGCGAGTTGCTGACCAGCGAGGATGTCGCGCTGTTGGAAACGCTTTCCGGCTATCTTGGAGCGGCCATCGAGAATGCGCGGCTCTATCAGCGCCTGGAGCGCAAGGCCGCCCAGTACGAGCGGCTGAAGGACTTCAACGAGAACATCGTCGAGTCGGTGAACGTGGGCATCCTGGTGCTCGACCTCGAAGATCGCATCGAGAGCTGGAACACCCAGGTGGAGTTGATGTACGGCATCGACCGGGACCGCGCGGTGGGCTGCAAGATCGACCAGGTGTTCCCCCCGGCGCTGGTGGCGGAAATGGTCCGCCTGCGTTCGGGCGAGAATCCCACCGGCATCCACAACCTGTACAAGTTCCAGGTGAAGACCGAGCGCGGCGAGGACCGCGTCTTCAACGTGGCGGTGGCGCCGCTGGTTTCCAAGCGCTTCGAGATGGTGGGCCGCCTGGTGATCTTCGACGACATCACCGAACGCATGGACCTGGAGCGGCAACTGGCGCAGGCCGACAAGCTCACCTCCATCGGGCTGCTGGCGGCGGGCGTGGCGCACGAAGTCAACACGCCGCTGGCGGTCATCTCCAGCTACGCGCAGATGCTCGCCAAGCAGTTGCCGGAAGGCGATCCGCGCTGGAAGCTCCTGGACCGCATCACCCGTTCCACCTTCCGGGCTTCGGAGATTGTCAACAACCTGCTGAACTTCTCGCGCACCGGCGAGGCGGAGTTCACCGCCGTGGATCTGGACCGCGTGATCAGTGACACGTTGGCGCTCCTGGATCACGCCTTTCGCGGCGCCCGGATCCACGTGGACCGCCGCCGCGACGGCGACGCGCCGTCGCTGGTGCAGGGCAGCGCGGGCAAACTCCAGCAGGTGTTCCTGAACCTGTTCCTGAACGCGCGCGAAGCCATGCCGGAAGGCGGAACACTGTCGATCACCACCACGCAGACGCGCGACAGCGTCCGCGTGGAGGTCGCCGACACCGGCGAGGGAATCGCTCCGGAGAACATCCACCGCATCTACGACCCGTTCTTCACCACCAAGCCGGTGCGTCCTCGCGAGCGCCCCGCCGGCGCCGCGATGCAGGGCGGCACGGGCCTCGGTCTGTCGGTGACCTACGGGATCGTGCAGGAGCATAGCGGCCGGATCAGCGTGGAGAGCGAGCCACGGTCCGGGACCCGCTTCGTGCTGAGTTTTCCAAAGTTGCGTGAGCGCGCCGCCAGCGGCGCGACGGCCCTGGCCGGAGACTGAAACCGGCGCGGGGCGGGCCTTTCAAAAGCATGCCATCGACCAAAAAGGGCAGCATTCTGATTGTCGACGATGAAGCAGAGATCCGGGAAAGCCTGGAGACGCTGCTCTCGCTCGAAGGTTTCCAGGTGGACACCGCGGACACCGCCGAAGGCGGTATGCGGCGGCTGGAACGCAAGCCGTATGACGTGGCCCTGCTGGACGTGGCCCTGCCCGACAAGTCGGGCATCGACGCGCTGCTGGATTTCCGCCGTCTCGACAGCAACCTTCCGGTCCTGGTGATTACCGCCTACGGCTCGGTGGAGAACGCCATCGCCGCCATCCGCAACGGGGCGGAGAACTTCCTCACCAAGCCCTGGGACAACGAACAGTTGCTCGCCGAAGTGCGCGGAGCGATCGAACGCCGCCGCCTGACGCAGGAGAACGTCCAGCTCAAGCGCGCGCTGCGCCAGCGCTACAGTTTCCCGAACATTGTGGGGAAGAGCGAGGCGATGCTCAAGATTTTCGATCTCATCG
>CAYPHP010000422.1:0-4505 GCA_964410045.1 uncultured Acidobacteriota bacterium
CCAACTGGAAGGAACAAACAGGAAAGTCTCGCCGGAGCCGGGGATCGGCTCGCCGGTCTCGACGGCCAGGACCACGGGGTCGGCGATGGCCCCTGACTCCGCGGAAATGGTGATGAGCGCCGCCTTGCCGGAAAAACGCGTCAAGTCGAGAGTGCAAGGCGTCCAGACCGCCGGTTGCACGGTCAGGCAAGCGTGGTCCTGACTCTCCGCGCCCGCGGTGACTTGGAGCCTTACCGGATCGCCGCTGTTGGCGCTGATCATCAAACTCAAGCGTGGGTTCAGCCCCAGATCCACTTCCCAAGTGATCGCTGCGGCGGAGCTGAACGTGAGCGTCTCGCGGCTATCTTCAAACGAAGGCTGGTACGGAAGCGCCCGTACCGAGCCGCCGGGATTCTCGCTGACACCGGCGCCGGTCTTCCAGCGATAGAACAGGTCGGCGTTCACGTAGGTTAGCCCCCGCTCAGGTCCATCGGGTTTGCGGCGGAAGAGGAAGGTTCCGGCGTCATACTCAAGATAGCGAAACTCCTTCCGCAGCAGAGGGTCTTCCAGCCGCAGGGCGGCGCCACGGGCCATGTATTTGAGGTTGTGACGGATCGCCAGCAGGCTGATTCGGTGCTGGTCCATCTTGCTTACCAGGACGGCCGGGGGCGTGGTGTAGCAAGGGGCAAAATTCCCGTCAGCGCCCTGGCAGACGATTTGGCCGTTCTCGAAAATGTCCAGGACTTCCCAGCGCGACAGTGCCGGCGGGAAAAACTCGTAAGGCGGCACGGGGAGGATGCGCTCGCCGGGTGACAATGGCAACTGGTTCCACCGGGCAACGGTCTCAAAACCTGGAATCCGCTGCCGCTGATATTGCTCGAAGGTGGTGGCACCCAGCGCCACGTCGTACCGCACGTCAGCCATCACGTTCCGCCCGCCGCCCGGCCACAGATCGTTGAGTCCCGGAAGATTCACCAGGGCCAGGACCAGCGCAATAGGCCGCATCCAGCCACGCGCGGGCGCTACCAGCGCCGCGGCGCTCAGGCTGCACAGCACGGCAGCCACGGGAAAGAAGTAACGGATCCACTGCGGGCCGAAGAAGAACACCGCCGAAAGCGTTGTGGCAACGAACAACATGGCCATCCACTGGCGGTTCCAGCGGATCGCCAGCAGCACCAGCGGCATGGCCCACAGGAATACCGGACCGACCGCGCCCTGGAAGCGGTCCCCTTCCGTGGTGATGAGCCACGGCAAGGAGAGCAGGTTGACGGCCGTGGGAGGCAACCGGCGGGCGTTCATGGCATCGGCCATCAACTCTTCAGCCTCGATGGGGTGGATGGCAGGCTTGGTCATCAGGCGATAGAGCGACGGATGCAGCGGATCTCCCGTGAAGTACAGGTTGCGTGCATACCATGGACCAGCCACTGCGGCCACGATGGCCGCAAACAAGACCAAACTGCGGACCGCTTGGCGCCAGCCAGTCCGCAAGACTGTCGCGGCGCACAGCGTGGCCAACACGATCACGGCGTAAAGCCCGGCGTACTTGGTTCCGGCGGCCATTCCGGCAAAGAGGCCGGCGAGCGCCAGCCAGGCCCGCGCGTCCGATTCCAGGAAGCGAAGCATGGCATACAAGGCCACGGTGCTCCACATGGCCTGCGCCAGATCGGGATAGCAGATGGTGGCATGGTGCAGGATGGACGGCGTCGAAACCAGAAAGAGCACGGCCAGCGATCCAGAGATCAGGCGGTGTGAAGCTCCGGCCAGCCGGCCAGCCAGCAGGAAGACGGCCACGCCGGTCAACGGCAACAGCAGGAAGTTCAGGAAGCGCGAGAGTCCGGGCCCATCCATGACCAAGCCCAGCGCGTACAGAACCTGCGTGTAAAGCGGGCCTGTGCTGCGGTACAGATCGGCGGCGTAGAACGTGCCGCGCTCGAGGAACAGGCGAGGATAGTAGAGATGCACCGCCAATGCGTCGTGAGATGTCTCAGGCAAGGCCGCGGCCACCAGGCCGAAGAAGAGAAAAACGGCGGCCGCCGCAAGATAGGGGATCGCTTCCGGCTCATCGCGCAGACGGTCCAGCAGCACCAGGACCGACTCGACCAGCAGTCGCAACGCCGCCGGAATTCCCGGCAGCGCAGCCAGCGCGAACACCGCCGCCAGAATCCGCAACGGGACGGGACGGAACCAGCCCACCAGCGCCAGGCTCGCGGAAGCGACGATCAGTAACGCGAATCCGCACGCCGGCCCGAGCAGCAAGCGTTCCCCGAGAGTGAACTCCACCGGCAACCGGGCCAGCAGCCAGCCACCCACGGAGAGCGCGGCCAGCGCGATCCCGCAAGCCAGCAGCGCTTCCAGCCACCACGGCTTCCAGACCACCGACGACGGAAAGCGCACCAGGGCGGCCAGCTTCGCCGGCGCGCCGGACAATCCGTGCGGGAGGTAGATCACGCACACGTAGGCGGTCCACAGCAACAGGAGCGGTACGCTCGCGACGCGCAGGACTCGTTGCCAGCGGATGGGCATGGGGAGGCCGGAAAACTGAATCTGCTATTATAAGGCGTTGCGTTCTCTGGTCATCGTTCCGGCGTTCAATGAGGCCGCTACCATCGCCGCGACGATCGCCGACATCCGCGCAGGATTTCCGGAAGCGGCCATCGTGGTGGTGAATGACGGGTCGCGCGACGCCACCGCACAGGTGGCCCGCGGCGCCGGCGTCGCGGTGCTCGACCTGGTCTGCAACCTGGGCATCGGCGGATCGGTCCAGGCCGGGCTGAAGTACGCGGTCCGCCGCGGATTCGACATCGCCGTGCAAGTGGACGGCGACGGCCAGCATCCCGCCTGCGAGATCCACAAGCTTATCGCCCCCATCGTGAACGGCCAAGCCGACGTGGTGATCGGCTCGCGTTTTCTGCCGGGCTCGGACGGATTTCGAACCACCCGGGAGCGGCGCGCGGGAATCTTCCTGTTTCGGCTGCTGAACCGCCTGTTTATCCGCCAAAGAATCACCGACGCGACTTCCGGATTTCGCGCCTTCAACCGGGAATCGCTGTTGGTGCTGGCGGCGTCCTATCCGCGCGACTATCCGGAGCCGGAGGCGGTAGTGCTGTTGGCGCGCCGCGGATTTCGGCTTCTTGAAGTTCCCGTGACCATGCGCGAGCGGCAAGGCGGGGCATCGTCGATCCACGGTTGGCGAGCCTACTACTACATGGTCAAGGTGATTCTGGCTCTTTCCATCGAAATGCTGCGTAAACGAAACGGAGGTTGATAATGCCCGGTCAAGGATTCGCATTTCTGTGCAGCGTGGTGGTGCTGGTGCTGGTGATTGCGCTGGTCCGCAACCGGCGGCTCTCCGAGCAGCTCTCGCTCTTCTGGCTCTCGTTCGCCGCGCTGATGATGGCCGGGACCTCGTTCGGATTCCCGCATTACCTGAAACTCGCGGCATGGATCGGCGTGGTCTATCCGCCCAGCGCGCTCTTCCTGCTGGCCCTGCTCTTCCTGCTGATCTACACGCTGTACCTGAGCATCGCCTTCTCCGGCTTGAACGAACAGAACAAAGTGCTGGCCCAGGAGTTGGCCATGTTGCGGCTGGAAGTGGAAGAGTCCCGGCGGTGACCTGCCCGGCCTGCCGGGGCGGACAGTTTCAACGGCGCACGATCCTCCCCGAGATCGCTGTGCAAGTCTGCGCCGGGTGCGGCTTGCTCATCAGCGAAATCGCTCCGGTTGAAAAAGCACTTCCCGAGTTTGCACGGATCAACGAGCAGGCTTACCAGCAGTCGGTCGGGCTGGTGCGCCGGCGCCAGGCGTCTGAGATTCTGGCGCTGGTCCGTGAGTGTTCTCCGCCCGGCAACAGTTGGCTGGATGTGGGTTGCTCATTCGGCTACATGCTGCGGGAAGCGCAGCAGGGCGGGTTTCAGGTGTCCGGCGTCGAACCGGATGAGCGGGCCGCGGAAGCCGCGCGGAAGCTGCTCGGCGCGGACGTGGTCCGGTTGGGCCTGATGTGCGATGAGGGCGTCCCTGACGCGAGCGTCGCGGTGATTTCCACGCTCGACGTGCTGGAACATATTCCCGCAGACGGTATGGCTTTCTTTGCTGGAATGATCCGCCGCAAACTGGTCCCCGGCGGGCTGTGGGTGATCAAGGTGCCTTCCACGGAAGGTCTCTATTTCACGCTGGCGCATCTCTTCCCGAGCCTGACGCCGCGCGGCGTGCTGCGGCGTCTGTGGCAGGCGGATTACGAATACCCGCACACGGTCTATTTCAATCGCGGGTCTCTGCGAAGGTTTCTGGAGAGCCACGGCTTTGAAGTGACCGCCACACGCTATCTTGCCGACGTTCCCAACTCAACGGTGATCGACAGGTTGCGCATGGACGATACCATCCCCGCGTGGCAGGCTCCGCTCCTGGCTCCGGCGTTTTACGGCATCAACTTCGTGGAAGCGTTGCGCGGCAAGTCCGATGCGCTGGTGATGGTTGCGCGCCGATAAACGCGGGATCGGAATTGGGCAGGCAAGAATGCCTGCCCCACG
>CAYPHP010000423.1:0-3134 GCA_964410045.1 uncultured Acidobacteriota bacterium
TTGTGGCTATGACCACCGGATTCGGCAAGTCCGCCGGCGGCGCGGGCTTTCAAGCTAAAGGGGAGAAGAGCACAGAGGAGTACGCCGAGAGCCTGTTACAACTTTACCTGCGGTGCAAGGAAGCAGTACGCAAAGCCTGACCACGGATTACACGGATCGCTCCGTGTAACCCGTGGCTCCTGATCTTAGCGGCGGCGCTTCCTGGCTTTCGCCTTGGCCTTCGCCTTCTTCTTGGCTTTGGCCTTGGGCTTGGCTTTGGCCTTCTTCTTCGGCTTGGCCTTGGCTTTCTTCTTGGGCTTGGCTTTGGCCTTGGGTTTGGCTTTGGCCTTCGCCTTTTTCTTGGCCTTCGGTTTTGGCGTTGGGGCTGCGGCAGGCGGAGCGGCCGGCGCCGGAGCCGGCTCGGGGGCCGGAGCGGGCATCACACCGCCCAGGCCTAGGGTGTCCTGTTCATCCATCTCTTCCTCCTCGGGCTCTTCAGTCTCTGAATCTGCTTCCAGTTCTTCGAACTCGTCGTCGCGACCGTAATCTGCCATATGCGATCGATTGCACCTCGCGCCGAAAACGCTAGCGCAGTGGCGCACAATCTGTCAACAGAAGAGCGCTTCGGAGCCCAAAAAATCGGGGTTTGGTGCTATCTGGCCGGACGCGCGGCGGCGATGGTCGGTCCGCGCCGCGTGTTGGTGGACTGTGCCGTGTGAGGATTCTTCTTGGCCGCGGTCTTGGCCGCAGCCGCCTTCTTGGTCGACCGCCGGGACCGAGCCGGTCCGCCCACTGTTTGGCCCTCGCGGACCGCGGTCTGGATCACCAGCACCCGCCCAGCGGACAAGCTGTTTGTTTTCAACTTATTCCAGCGCTTGACTTCTTCCTGGTCGACGCCGAACCGGTCGGCGACCACGGCCAGCGTGTCTCCCCGCCGGACCCGATACCGCAGATTCACGACGCGGCTCTTGTCGCCCAGCGCCGCAGCTTCCACCGAGGTATTCTTCGGCGTGATGGGGATCACCAGCCGGGCTCCCGCTCTCAAGCCTTCATCGGCGGCCAGGCTGTTTACCTCGGCGATCGCGCTGGCGGTGGTCTTGTAGTTCTTGGCGATCACGCCCAGGCTTTCGCCGTCGGCCACACGATGCCAGCGCCACCAGACCCGCTTGTCCTCCGGGATCAAGGCGATCTGTTCCAGGAATCGGTCGCGGGAACCAGCGGGCAGGCGCAGGTCAAACTCGCCCGTCTTGGGAGTCACCCAGCGCAGCAGGCTGGGGTTCAGCTCCTGCAAAAGCTCCACGCTGCAGTCGATGGTCTCGGCGATCAGCCGCAGGTCGGTCGGGGCGTTCAGCCGGACCGTCTCGGTCATCATTGGCAGGTCCGGTTCGGCTTCGGTCAGCCCATAAGCCGCCGGGTTCTTGGCCATGATGGTCACAGCCACGATGATCGGCACGTAGTTCTTGGTTTCCCGGGGGAGCTGATTGCGGCGGTAGAGTTCCCAGAAATCCGCGTGGCCGGTGCGCTCGACGGCGCGCTGGACGTTCAACGGTCCGGAGTTGTAGGCGGCCATGGCCAGGTACCAATCGCCGAACCGCTTGTAGAGATCCTTCAGGTGTCGGGCGGCGGCCCGGGTAGCCTTCTCCGGGTCCTGCCGGTCATCGATCCACCAGTTCTTCACCAGCCCGTAGAGCTTGCCGGTAAAGGCCATGAACTGCCACATGCCGCGGGCGCCGGCGCGCGACAGAGCCAGCGGCTGGAAGGCGGACTCAGCCTGGGCCATGTAAATCAGGTCCTGAGGGAGGCCTTCTTCCTTGAAGATCCGGTGGATCATCTCGCGGTAGCGGCCGGCGCGCCGCCAACTGTTCAGCAACCCGCCCCGGCCGCGGTTGGAGAAGTAGTTGATATAGGTGGCTACGTGGTCGTTGATCACCAGGGGCACGTCCGAGATGATCTCCTGGACCTCTTTTTGCAGCTTCTCGCGAAGCCGGGGATCGGTCTTGGTCTCCAGGGCCGCGTCGGAAACTTCCTCGATGGCCGCTGGGATCGGCTTGCGCTCGGTAAAGCCGTCGCCTTCTTTGAGGGCAGCAAGCTCAAAACGATAGATGGCGTCGAGCTTCCTCTGGAAGTCCTTCTCCAGTTCGGGATGGCCGCTCAGGTCCAGCCCGGAGAGCAGCACCAGGTCGACGGCGCGGTCAAACTCCGTGCGGGCCTTCCCTAAATGGCCGGCCTGATACGCCTGGACGCCCTTGCGGTAGGCATCTTCCACCTGGTCGGAGAGCAGCTTGACGGGATCGGGACGCCGCGCCTCAACCGAAGGCCAGTTGGCGGTCAATCCCGACTGGATCGGCAAGACCGGCATGTATGCCGCAGGCTCCTGGGGCATTGGCGGCAGAGGCTTCTTCTTTTTCTTGTCCGCCCAGAGCGGCGCCGCCAGCAGAGACACAACGGCGACGGAAATCACGAACGGGGAGATGCGGCGGGAATGGCTCCAAGCCAGCATGCTGGGCGATGGGCCCATCTTACTATGATTTTTGGTATGAAGGTCTAGTCAAGAGAACCGCTTCACTAACCCCCATCCCCACCTCTACTCTTCTTCCTCTTCCACCTGACCCCGCGCCGCCTTCGCCGCGGCGATGATCTTCTCGGCGATCTGCTGCGGGACCGCGTCGTAGTGGTCGAACTCCATGGTGTAGCTTCCGCGGCCTTGGGTCCGTGAGGTGAGATCCGTGGCGTAGGTGAGCATCTCCGACATCGGGACCTGGGCCTTGATCACGGTGTTGTGGCCCTTGTTGTCCATACCCTGGATCCGGCCACGGCGCGAGTTCAGATCGCCCATCAGGTCGCCGGAAAGCGTGTCCGGCGCCACCACTTCGACGTTCATGATCGGTTCCAGCAGGATCGGCTTGGCCGTGGCCATGGCGTTCTTGAAGGCTTTCGATCCGGCGATCTTGAAGGCCATTTCCGAGGAGTCCACATCGTGGTATTTGCCGTCATAGACGGTGGCCCGGAAATCCACGACCGGGAATCCGGCTAGGTAGCCGCGCGCCGCCGACTCTATGATGCCTTTCTCGACCGCGGGGACGTAATTCCGGGGGATGGCTCCGCCGAAGATGTCGTTGACGAACTCGAAGCCGCCGCCTCGGGGCAGAGGCTCC
>CAYPHP010000423.1:3144-4491 GCA_964410045.1 uncultured Acidobacteriota bacterium
TTCTACGTCGGCGCTGCCCCGGATGGTCTCCCGGTAGGGCACTTTCGGCGCCTTCAGGGTCACCTCGACGTTGTAGCGCCGCTTCAGCTTTGAGACGATCACTTCCACGTGCTGCTGGCCCGATCCGCCCAGTAGGAACTCTTTGGTCTGGGGATCGCGCTCGAAGCGCAACGAGGGGTCTTCTTCCAGGATCTTGTGCAGGGCCACGCCCATGCGGTCTTCGTCGGCGCGGGACTTGGCTTCAATCGAGAACTTGATGTGCGGCGCGGGCAGCTTCACCGGCGGATAACAGACGCTGTGACCCTTCTCGCCGAGCGTGTCCCAGGTCAGGGTGTCTTTCAGCTTGGCGACCACGCCCAGGTCTCCGGCGCGCAATTCCTGCACCGGAACCTGCTCCTTGCCCATCGGCGCCGCCAGATGGGCCAGACGCTCCTGGCCGCCCTTGTTGAAGTTCAGCAGGTTGGCGTCGGTCTTCAGCACTCCGGAACAGACCTTAAGGTAGCTGAGGCGTCCGGCAAAAGGATCGGCCACCGTTTTGTAGACGTAGACGGAAAGCGCCTCGTCGTTGGCCATGCGGCGTGTCGCGTCCGGATCGCCGGACCCGCCCGGCTGGGAGTGTCCGGCCATGGTTCCCCGGGAGACGGCGTCGGGCAGGAAGCGGGCCAGGAAATAGAGCAGGATGTCGCTACCGATGTTCTGCAGAGCTCCAGCGCAGAGGATGGGGAAGGCGCGGCGGACCAAGATGGCCTCCTTCAGCCCGTCCACGATGTGCTCCACAGGCAGGGTGCCTTTCTCGAAAAACTCCTCCATCAACGCGTCGTTGCCCTCGGCCACCAGTTCGACCAGTTTCTCGTGGGCGGCTTCGGCGGCTGCGGTCATCTCGGCCGGGATGGGTGTCTCCTTGCCCTTGCCGTTGCCGCCTGCATCGTAGGTGTAGGCCTTCATGGCGATCAGGTCGATCACCCCGCGGAAGTTCTTCTCTTCTCCCAGCGGCAGGCAGACCGGGACGCAAGCGCGCCCGAAGGAACTCTGGATGGACTCGACCGCGCGGTCAAAGCCGGCGCGTTCGCGGTCCAGGCGATTCACCACCAGCACCCGCGCCTGGCCGTAATTCTCGGCGAAATTCCAGACCTTCTCCGTCTGCACCTCGACTCCGGCCACGGCGTCGACGGTGATCACCGCGGTATCCGCGGCCACCATGCTGGCCTGGGTGTCGGCCAGGAAAATGTTGTAGCCCGGCGTGTCCAGCAGGTTCACCTTTACCTTGTCCCATTCCAGATGGGCCAAGCCGGTGGAGATGGTCACTTTGCGTTGGATCTCTTCGTCGTCGTAGTCGGTCACCGTGGA
>CAYPHP010000424.1:0-4476 GCA_964410045.1 uncultured Acidobacteriota bacterium
ATAGCCGCGTCGATCCGGCGGTGATCTTCGACGCCGGACCGGGCGAGATTCTGACCGTGCGCAACGTGGCAAATCTGGTTCCGCCGTACTCGCCGGACGCGGCTTATCACGGCACCAGCGCTGCGCTCGAGTTCGGCGTGAGGGTGTTGCAGGTTCCGCATCTCATCGTGTTGGGTCATGGCCTGTGTGGCGGTGTGAAGGCGCTGCTCGAGGGCGATCCCAGGGACGAGACCGAGTTCGTAGATCCCTGGATGTCAATTGCCGAACCGGCGCGCGTCCGCGCCTTGGCAGCGCCGGCCGCGGACCGCCAGCGGCACTGCGAATTAGGAGTTATCGAAGTATCGCTCCGAAATCTGATGACCTTCCCCTGGATCGCTCAGCGCATCGCCGATCGGACGCTGACCTTGCACGGAGCCTGGTTCGACATCCGTAGCGGCGAACTAGCGATACTGGGCGCGGATGGTTCGTTCCAAAGAGCCTGAGAGAGACTTGGCTTGGCGAAGAAAGGCGAGGATGGTGGGCCCGTAGAGACTCGAACTCTAGACCTCTACCGTGAAAGGGTAGCTGCCAGAAAAATCCCTTTGGATCACGCGCGTTTCGTCACAGTGGATCGGCGTGGGCGAGGCAGTGACGGGGACTCGGATCCAGGTGGTTCAAGAAATGGTTCCACAGAAATGCCCTGGTAACACACTTCCAGCACGTCCAGGTATTCTGTACCGCCCGGCGCTTGGAGTACAACGCTGTCGCCCGCTGCTGACTTCAGCAATGCGCGCCCTAGAGGCGACACCCAACTGATGTAGTTGCGGTCGAGATCGACTTCGTCGGTGCCCACAATGCTGACCACGCGCTCCACCCCCGCCGCATTGGCATAGCGCACGGTCGCGCCGAAGAATGCTCTGGTGGCCGCTTGCCTCGTTCTCCGAGCTTCCGGGTCTACTACTTCCGCAGCATTGATTCGCTTCGTGAGAAAACGAATCCGCCCATCGATCTGGCGCAGCCGCCGCTTGCCGTACTGATAGTCGGCGTTTTCACTGCGATCGCCGTTACTGGCTGCCCACGCCACTACCTCCGTTACGGCTGGGCGTTCCCTGCTAAGCAGAAACTGGTGCTCATCCAAAAGGCGCTTCAGCCCACTCGGCGTTATGTAGTTCTTGCCTTGCGACGAAGGCCCGTCCGCTTTTGGTCTTCTCGTAAACCCTTTTCGCATCTCGGAGTCCTACTTTCTAATCGGAACGCAGAACGCTACCTTGCTACAGTAGGAGTCCGCAACTGTGTTCGCTGAAACGCTGCGGCGTTCTTCCGTCACCGTTACCCGGGATGTCTTTTGCCGGAGCACTGAATCGAGTTGAGGGAAAGTGGTGGGCCCGACAGAACTCGAATCTGTGACCTCCTGCGTGTCAAGCAGGCGCTCTAACCAACTGAGCTACGGGCCCAAGCGGGTAGAAGCTTATTGTACCACGCGAGTATGATGGCCGGATGGAGACTCCCGCACCGTTGGACCCGGACTTCCAGGAACGCGTCCGCAAGAGCTTTCAGCGGCAAAAGGTCATGGATACGATCGGGGCACGCATGATTACCGTCGCGCCGGGCCTGGTCGAAATCGAGTTGCCCTATCAGGCTAGCCTGACGCAACAGGACAGGTATCTGCACGCCGGGATTGTCACCACCATCGCCGACAGCGCCTGCGGTTACGCCGCGTACAGCCTGCTTCCGGCGGACGTGGCGGTGCTCACCGTGGAGTTCAAGGTCAACCTGATGGCGCCCGCGAAGGGCGATCGCTTCGTGGCGAGAGGCCGCGTGCTCAAGTCCGGCCGTACGCTCACCGTGTGCCAGGCGGACGTGGTGGCTTACCCCAGCGAGCAGACCGTGGCCACGATGCTCGGCACGATCATGGCGCTGCGTCCGCGAAAGGCCTAACGTTCGGAGGGCAGCCAGCAGAGCGCCACCAGGCGGACGGCAATGTTCGTTTTCTTGGGCTTGATGGTTACGGCCTCCAGGGTTTCGGTGGCAGCGGCTGTCGCCGATTCGATTGCCTGGATCTCCGCCGCGAGTTGCGATTCCAGATCCGCCAGTTGCTGCTGCAACGCCTCGACGGTTTCGCCGGCGCGGGCCACATCCTGCGATTCTTTCCAGGCGCGGCTCCCGGCCCGGGCGGCTGTGGCGGCCCGTCCCATGGTTGAGGTGCTGACCGCTTTGCGGCCGAGGAATGCCCCCAGCAAAGTTGCTCCCACGGAAATCACGGTCTGCAACTTCTGCTGCCCGGCCTGCTCGGATTCCCTGGCAACGGCCTGCTGGGCGCGGCGGATCCGCTCCTCGATCGCCGACGCCTTGGGTGCGTAGGCTCGCCGCAATTTCTCCACGCTGCCGTCGCGTTGTTCGCGGCCAGCCTGCTGCAGCCGGACGCGGAAATCCCTTTCCGATTCGCCCTCGCGCGATGTTTCCCCCAGGCTCGGACTCTTGAACAGCTCGATCGCCTGGTTTCCGTAGAGCCATGTCGTCAGGTCTTTCTTCCAGGCGGCATAGCCCTTGGCCTTGGCTGCTTCGCCAGGGAGTGGCGCATAGAGTGCGCTCTCCGCAGGCTCGCGTTCCAGTTCGTCGAGGTCGAATTCCGCCTCCGAACTGTTCTGCCAGTTCACGGCCACTGCGCCGGACTCGATTTTCGTCAACACGGTCACATCACGCGAGCAATCCACTTGAGCCTTGGCATCCACGAAGCGGACCTGGGCCGCACCGAGGAGCATCGGCTGATACAGGATCTTCCCGGCGCCTCGCGCGGGCACGAAATACTGCTCGACTTCAGGAGGCAGAACGGGTCGCGTGGCCGATCCGGCAGGGATGACGCCGGACGTCGCGGCGGGTGCGGGAGGAACGGGGCCCGGCGCGGCCTTGTCCCGAGAACCCATCAGCATCTTGATTTGATTTCGGGTCAGCGGGCCCCTCAGGTACGACATCACCCAGCGGGTCTCGAAGACCACCGGCGCATCCTCGTGAACGTTGTGCATCAGGAAGACGCGATTGCCGAGTTGCGCCAACACCTTCTCGGCCTGCTGCCGGTCGAGGCCACTGCTCGCGGCGCCCTCGAGTCCGTCGAGCACGCGGCTGCGATCCCGCTCGGTCTGGAGCTTCCCGATGAACCAGGTCCCGGCGTTGGCCAGACCCTTGTAGTCCAGGTCCACTGGATTCTGCGTGGCCAAGACCACGCCCAGCCCGAACGCCCGGGCCTGCTTCAGCAGCGTCAACAAAGGCTGTTTGGATGGTGGATTGGCAACCGGGGGGAAGTATCCGAAGATCTCGTCCATGTAGAGCATTGCGCGCAGGCTGGTGGTCCCGGACTGGGCACGCATCCAGCCCAGCGTTTGATTCAGCAACAGCGAAACAAAGAACATCCGCTCGGCATCACCCAAGTGCGCAACCGAGAAGATCGAAACGCGCGGCTTTCCGTCCGGCGTGTAGAGCAGGCTGGCGATGTCCAGGGGCTCGCCTTCCAGCCAGGCTTCAAAACCGGGCGACGCGAGCAGGTTGTTGAGGGCCATGGACAGCGCAAACCGCTCCTTTGCGGGGTAGAACGCTTCCAGCTCGAGCACGCCGATCCGGGAGACGGGCGGCGCCTGAACGTCCTGAATCAACGCCGCCAAGTCCAGGTCTCGTCCTTGCTTCCATGCGTGCCCCAGGATGGTGGCCAGCAGGATGTGCTCCCGGCTCTGGATAGGGTCCGCCTGGACGCCCACCAGGGCCAGCAGCGCAGTCGTGGTGGCGTTGACGTGCTCGCGCAGCAACTCGGAATCGTCCAGGATGGCGGCGGCTGGTGCGGAAAACGACTTCAGTATCGACACCGGCAGGCCCGCAGTGCTGCCCGGCGTGTAGACCGCAAAGTCCGCGGCTGCCTTCAGACGCCGGATGCGATCGGAATCCTGGCCCCAGGACGCCAGGCCCTTCTTCCACAAGTCTGCTTGCTGGCCGGCGTACGCCTCAGGCGAGATGCCCTTTTTCCGCGCATCGTCCTCGTTGATCCAAGGCAGGAAATCCGTTGGTGACAGATCCGGGAACGTGAGCAACAGGTTGGAAATGTCGCCCTTTGGATCAATCACCAGCGCCGGGACTCCGTCAATGGCGGCCTCTTCGAGCAGGGCCAGACCCAGACCGGTCTTCCCGCTCCCGGTCATGCCGAAGCAAACCGCGTGAGTGACCAGATCCTTGGAATCGTAGAGAACCAGGCCGTCCTCAGCTTTGCCGTTTTCCAAGTCGTAAGGACGTCCCAGGTAGAACGCGCCAAGTTTCTCGTAATCGTGCATGGGATTCGCGGCTCCTCCGCCATAGGATATCCTGACGCGATGGCGACTTACACCGTCGAACCTGCGATCTTCGAAATGTTCCCGGCGTTCCGTCGCGGGGTGGTGCTGGCCCACGGTATCGATAACACAGGCGCCGATCCGGAGACCGCGCTGTTCGGCACACTCTCGCTGTGGCAGGGCGTCG
>CAYPHP010000425.1:0-4210 GCA_964410045.1 uncultured Acidobacteriota bacterium
TCCTGCCATCGCCCGTCTGGCCGGAGCGAAGGACCTGAAACAGTTGTCGCGCGCCGCCCGCCACGGCGACCCCAACGCGCGGCAAGCGCTCCGTGACGCCGGCCGGAGGCTGGGCCTGGGCGTGGCCAACATCATCAGTCTGCTGAACCCACATGTCGTGGTGGTCGGTGGCGGGGTCGCCGCCGCCGGTGACATTCTATTCGGCGCGCTTCGCCGGACGGCTTTGGCTTGGACCCAGCCGCTGGCCGCGCGCCGTGTTCGTATTGTTCGTAGCCGCCTCGGAGGGCGGGCCCAGTTGCTGGGGGCCGCCCGCGTGGCACTGGAGATCATTCCGTCATGAAAAATCCTTATCAAGAACCCATTACTCGAATGCTCGAAAAGATCTGGCAGACCCAGACCGGGAAGATTGCGGAAGCAGCCAAGATTTGCGCAGACACCATTGCCGCAGGGCGGTTGGTGCACCTGTTCGGAAGCGGGCACTCCGTAATTCCCGTGCTCGACGTTTTTCCGCGCTACGGCAGCTTTCCCGGGTTTCACCCGCTGATGGATCCGCGCCTGATGTGGAGCAACGTGCTCGGACCCGGCGGGGTGAAGGAACTGTTGTGGCTGGAGCGGCGTGAGGGTTACGCCGCGATCATCCTGGAATCCCAGCCGGTGAAAGCCGGAGACACGATGATTGTCTACTCGCACGGCGGCATGAACGCTGTGCCGGTGGAGATGGCCGCGGAGTGCCGCAAGCGCGGACTGAAAGTGATCGTCGTCACCAGCCTGGATCCCGGCCGCGCCGAGCAGCCGCGCATGGCCAAGCACGCCGACGTGGTTATTGACAACTGCGCGCCCGGCGAGGATTCTCTCGTGGAAGTGCCCGGGTGGCTCGAGAAGGTCGGCGCCGGCTCGACGGCTGCAGCAGTGGTCATCTCCATGGCCCTGCTCAGCCAAGTGGCCATGGAACTGGCGGCCCGGAGCAAGAAGCCGCCGGTGTTCGTTTCGCCGAACGTGGCCGGAGTGCCGCCCGATCACAACACGCGGGTCTTCGAGAAATACGCGAGCGCTCTGCAGCGTGACGGGAAATGACCAACCGCCGCTCGCTGCTGGCTCTGGCGGCAGCCTCCATTTTCCTGTTTGGAATCGTGATGGCGCTGTTGGGCGCCATCCTCCTGCCGCTTTCCCAGCGGCTGCAGATCGGCTCGGCCCGCGCCGGCGATCTGTTCCTGTCGATGAACTTCGGGATCTTCCTGGCTCTGGCCGCCAGCGGAGCGGCGCTCGATCGTTGGGGGATCCGGCCGGTGTTGATCGCCTGCTCTCTGCTGCTGGGAGGCGGGCTATGGGGACTGGCCGCAGCGAATTCCATCACCCAGGTGGCGGCTGCCGCCTTCGCCATCGGCCTCGCGGGCGGCGGGCTCAACACGGGAGCCAACACCCTGGTTTCTGACGCCTACGCGGAAGACCGCGGGCAGGCGCTGAACCTGCTGGGCATCTTCTTCGGTTTCGGCGCAGTGCTTCTGCCCTTCGCTGTCGGAATCGTCACCGCGGCTTGGACGCTGTTCCTGAACGTAGCCGGCGTGCTGGCGGTTGTTTGCGCGGTCGCCTGCACCCTGGTTTCCTTTCCGCCCGCGCGTGAAGCCCGCAGCTTTTCCCTGCGAGAGGCCGGGGCTGTGCTGAAGAACCCGCTGGTCCTGCTCTTCGCCGCGATCCTGTTCTGCCAGTCGGGAAATGAGTTCACCATGGGCGGCTGGATTTCCAGCTACCTCTCGCGCGAGGTGGGCGCTTCGGCCCAAGCCGCGACGCTGGCCTTGGCCGGATACTGGGTAGCCATGATGCTGGGCCGTCTGGTATCCGCGGGATTGCTGCGCCGGATCCGGGACGCGCACCTGGTCACGGCTTGTGGGGCGCTGGCCGCGGCAGCCACCGGCCTTTTGCTCGTCGCGCCGAGTTTTGCCGTGGGCGCGGTGGCGGCCTTCCTCGTCGGACTGAGCTATTCGGCCATCTATCCGACGACGCTGGCCATGGTCGGTGATCGTTTTCCCCGCTTTGCCGGGACCGTGTTCGGCGTACTCTTCTCGCTGGCCTTGATCGGCGGCATGCTCTTCCCCTGGGCCGCCGGGCATCTGGCGGAATCGCTCGGCCTGCGTGCCGGGCTGGCGCTGCCGCTCGCCGGTGCGGCGATGGTCGCCGTACTGCAATTGTATTTCGTTCGCAGACCAAGCACCTAGGTCGGGGCGCACTTGGATCAGCGCTCTATTCTGAAACGCCGTTCTCCGGCAGCAGGTATGCACGCACGACGAAGCGCTTGGGCGCTGCGCCGATGAAATGGAACGGATAGCAGGTGATCAGCGTCAACCGTGGTTCGCCTGCGGACTTGAGAACGGAAAGGTCAGTCGGGGCGACGATCTTGGTGGATTCGACACGGTAGCGGTAACGCCCTTGCGGCGTGGTCACAATAATCTCGTCGTGGGCGCTGACGTCCCGCAGGGGCCGGAAAAAGGTGTCGCGATGGCCGGTCAGGGCAACGTTGCCTGGCCGGCCGGGCATCGCGCTGTTGGGCAGGTGACCGATCCCTCGCCGCAGGACCGAGTCGCTACTTCCCTCGAAGACCATCGCCGAAAGGCCCAGCCGGGGAATCTCCATTCGCCCCACCACGGCGCCGGGATGGCCGGTCGGGTCGCGAGGATCGGTGCGGCTCACGGCGCCCAGGTCCAACTCCAACGATCGTTCCGCGCGGATTTGAGAGACCGCGGCGTATAGAAGAACAGCCACACAGTAACCGAGGGCCGCCAGGCCCACGGTGAGCAGAACCCGTTCCATCCAACTGGCTTTTGTCTCGCGTCTCGACATTGATTGGTTCGGTGGTCCTCACCCCGGCTGGGAGCCGGGGTGAGGACTCGCGTGCGTTTGCGTGTGCCTAGACTTTGCGGTTGCGGATCAGCCGCAGGACCGCTGCAGCGCCCAGAGACGACAGGCCGGCCAGGCCCGCGAGAGGCAGGTAGCTGGCTGTCTGTGGAAGCGTCTCTGCACTGGACTCCTTCGGCGTGGTTTCCGGAGTCTTCGGTTGCGCCTGGGGCTCCTGGGCCAGTTCGTCCACGTACGGAGCCGGCTCGGCAAGAGGAGAGTCCGAGGGCTGCGACGGTTGCGTTTCCGCGATCTGCGCGGGGCTGGTTTCCTTCGGCTCGACCGGACTCGACTCTGCCATCGCCGGGGCCGGAGCGGCCGGCGCCGAAACCGGCCTCGCCTGCGCCAGGAACGTGCCGGGGTACGGGCGGGTGACAAACTCCCGGCCCGTCAGGTCGCCCGGATAATACCAGGCGCGGAGCGCCTGGGGCTGGCCTGCGGGCCGCTCATCGAGCCGCACTTCAGTCTCACCCGTCGGCGTCGCGCGTTCCGTGGGAATGGTCAGGACGGTCTTGTATACGTGGTTCTCCTCTTCGTTGAGGATCTGCACGATGTGGCGATTCGAAGTGGAATCGACCAGCTTGAACACGTACGTGCCGGCAGGCAGGACCTCTCCGGCAATCTCCACCGGTTCGTTGAAGGTCATGACGGTCTTCTTGTTCCAAACGTCGGCCTGCAGGCCGCACGTGAGGGTAACCAGAATCATCAGACCAAATAAGACAGCGCAAAACCGCGCTGTCCGGATCGGGGCTACTTGCTTCGATAACAACATCGCATGCCTCCTGAGTGGATTCAAACTGCAAGTGACGAAGAGGGCGCAATGTGTTGTTGAATCGCAGTAGCGTTACTACCTTCTCCCCCGAAAGGTCCGCTTACTCTTGCCGACGGGTTGCCGTGGAATTCGGTTTCAGAAAATGAGAGGGAGCCTTACGCAATTCGAGCGCCGAGGGCCAACCCTGGTAGTACGAAGGACCCTGTGACCCCGCGTGCTTGGGGCGCGGATCATTCCCAGCCCCGGAGGCCGTGGATCGTGTTACATAAGAAGACAGGACGGTGGTTCCGTGATCAGCTACTCTGGGCTGCTAACAGATTCCGACGAAGTGATCCGGTTCTTCAGCCAGGAAGTCTCCAGCCTGCACGGGCTGCGGAAGCTGATCATCACGCCTGAGAAAACCTCGGTCCTGGACGTCAACGGAGACGGCAAGTGGAACGCCGGTGACATTCTCATTACCGACACTTATCGCAACGGCGTTTACGATCGCAGCCGCGCAGACATCACCAATATTGATGTCGGCGAACCCTATACCGACGGCGACGTCGT
>CAYPHP010000425.1:4220-4473 GCA_964410045.1 uncultured Acidobacteriota bacterium
CCTCGGTCCTGGACGTCAATGGAGACGGCATCGAGTTCCCCGGTCTGACCTATGGAAGCCCGACGCTGGAAGCGCTGCTGCGTTACCTGGGAGTGGTGTTCAGTGCGCGAGTGCTTCACGATCCCGGCGCGACACCCGGCGGCATCAAGGAGTTCGACCTCAGCGCCCGCTGGACTTGGGGACATGAGCGTGTGATGTAAAGGTTATTCCCTTGGTTTCGGACGCTCCTGGTGGTTTAATGCGCCCAGAGCGT
>CAYPHP010000426.1:0-4467 GCA_964410045.1 uncultured Acidobacteriota bacterium
GATGGTAGAAGTCGGCCAGCGCGACTTGTCCGGCGGCTTTATCGCGCGCCGCGAGCGCCTGACTCTTCCAGTCGGCTTCAGCGGCGGCAAAGTCGAGTTGGCGTTCGGCTTCGCGCGCACGCAAGGCGAGCAGGTCGGCGTCCGTAGGCGCCGCGGTGATCATCGGGCTGAGCAACGCGCGCGTCTCTTTCGGCGGCTTCGGCAGCGTGTTCAGATAGAAGACCGCGCGCAGACGGTCGTTGGCCGGAAGGAAATCCGGACGCTGGGCCACCACGGTGACGGCGACGATGCCGAGAAGCGCGCTACGGAGTAACTTCAATGCGCACCTCCTGGCTGCCGATATTGTGGGCCATGTCCTCGGCGATGACCGTGACGACGTAAGATCCGGCGGGCAGATCCGCGGGGATCAGCAGTTCACCGGTGTTGGCCGCGGCCTGCGTGTTCCAGCGCAGTTGCACGGTTGCCGCGCCGTACATTCGGGCGGTGATGGTCCGCGTGGTGTCCGACGCGCTCACGCGAAGTCGCACGGTCTCGCCACGCCGGAAGCTTTGGCGATCGAGCTTGACGCGCACTACCGGCGGCTTGCTGGCAATTACAAAACTCTTGCTCTCGCGGTAGACGCGCCCGGCCTTGTCGCGCAGGACGAGGCGGACGTGATAAGTCCCGTCGGCCATGTCGGCAGGCGCGAGAAAGCGGGTCTGCCAAATGTCTTCGCCGTTCAAATAACGCAGCGGCTTGACCATGCCGAACGGGAACAGCGCCACTACCGACGTAATCGACGGGTCGGTGCGTACGCGCAGCACCGGGTCGCCGGGCCGGATCAGACGCGGGCGCAGCAGCGCGCGCGGCGCGGCCAGGAACGAAGTGTACGGCGTGACGAACTTGTACTTGCGCGAGAGGCGAATGATCTCGTCGATGGTGGCGCGGTCTTCGCCGTCGCGATCAATCTTTTCGAGCAGCGCCTTAACGCGCGCTTGCGCCCAAGTCCGCGGCAGGTGTGGATGCGAAGCGCTATCTGCCGGAAGCGCCACGGGAGTTTTCATGTCCAGCGCGCTGAACGCGGCCTGCATCGGCCTGCGGTATTGACCCACCCATCCGGCCATCGATCCGCGGAACCAACGGTCTTCCAGCGGATAGATGAAATCGAAATTCGATTCCGGCTGCGCGGCCAGTTGCAGATTGTCCACCGGCCGCCGCCCGATCTTGGCCAGGAACGCGTTGAGCTTGAACTCCGCCGGCTCGGTGGAGCGGACCACTTCGAGCAGTCCATTGTTGCGCGCCAGTGCGCGTAGCAACGGCTGATTGGCATCATCGCCGACGCCCCACACGAAGGTCCGCGGGCGGCGTGCTTCCGGCAACTGCCGCCATTGCCGGTCGTACCAAGCGGACAGACGGCCGTTGGCGATGGTTCCGCGCGTCGAGCCGCCGTCGCTCATTAGCACCACGTACGTTTCGCCGGGTCCGCCGCTCTTGGCGGCCTGATCCAACCCCGCGGCCAGAGCGGCTTCCATGTTGGTGCCGCCACGCAGGCGTCCGGCGCGTACAAACTGGAGCGCCTGCTCGACGGTCGCCGTGGTAGCCGCGACTGGAGCCGGCCGGAACGCCTCGCTCTGGCTGTTGAACAGCAGCAGGTTGAAGCGGTCTTGCGGGCGCAATGATCGCAACAGTGTTTCCAGGGCCTGAAAGCTGCGTTCCAGTTTCTCCCACTGCATGGAGAGCGACGTATCGAACAGCGCCACGACCGTGCGTGCCGCATCCGTCGATTGCTGTCCGGTAACAGGCGCCAGCAGCGCCGACGCCTGGAAGTATCCCGGCTCGTTGGCCTCTTTGTGCGTGGCCACTTCCATCCTGCCGGCGCCGCCGAGCGTGTAGCGGACCGCGAAGTCTTCGCTCAGCGTGACGTTGGTGGCTTCCATGCTCGCGCGGATGAAGTTCGGCGTCCGCTCGCGCACCTGTACGGGATAGATCTTGCTGACCAGCTCGAAGTCCTGGATGGGATGGGACGAGCGTAATTCCATGGTGATCCAGAAGCGCCCGGCGGTCAGAGCCTGGTAAGCGTCGGGGCGCAGAGGGAGCGCGAATAGCGACTTGAGATCCTCGACCGGGATGCTCTCGTGATACTCGATTTCCACGCGCTTGCTGCCGTAGCCGGGAATAGGCACCACCTTCGCGCTGAAAACCGTGGCGCGGCGCGCTTCCTCGCCGGCCTGTTCGCCGGCCTGCAAGAGTCCCGGATCGATGGCCTGCCACTTTAGTTCGTTGTAGATCTCCTCAGCGCGACGCCGTTCCAGAATCACCCCGGGAATACGCGTGACCCCGTCCCACACGGCGAAGTCGGAAACCATTGCGCGCCCAGGCAACGAGAAGATGTAGTTCCCTTCGAGGACGCCCGGCACGTGACTGGAGTAGATTTGGCGGACCAACACGCGCGCCACGCCATCGTCGATCCAGATGTCGATGGCCATTTCCGCGAGGGAGAGGATGCGCGGGTCAGGTTGTTTGAGATTGGAGGGAAGAAGGACACCGGCATCGGCAAAAGCGAAGCTCGCGCAAAGACGCAAAGACGCAAAGAACAAAAGGAAGGCCGTTCTCCTTTGCGCCTTTGCGCCTTTGCGCGAGATCTTCTGTTCCTTCATTGCGGGAACCTCACCAATCCGTTGTCGGTTCCCACGTAGACCCATCCGTTGGCGACAGCGACGGCAGTTACGTTCAGCGACGGCAGCCCGGTGGTGTTGCCTGCCCATCGTCCTGACGCCCGCTCGTAGACGTAGAGCCCGCGTCCCAGCGATCCGGCGTAGACCTGGCGCGCGTCGACGGCCATGGCGTTGGGATTCACTTCAAAACCTTCGCGAAGATCGGAAAACGATTCCAACCGCCCGGCGGAGTCCAGACGCTGCACGCCCGCGCCGTAGGTTCCGACGAACCATTCCTCGCCCACCTGCGCGAGCGCGGAAATCCAGTTCTGCCGCAGCGGCGAATTCGACGTGGTGTAAGCGGCGCGGATTACTTCCCCTTCGAGGACCGACAATCCACCCAGCGTGCCGACCAGCAGGCGTCCATTGCCGGGACCGAGCGCGTAGACGTGGTTGTTGACCAGGCCATGAAAGGCGTAGAGGCTGCGCGTGCCGCCGGCGTCCAGCAAAGTCAGACCCGCGGGTGTGGCTACGGTCCATCCGCCGGGACGCACGGCCACGTCAGTGACGTGATCGGCGATCAGACCCTCCCGGCGCCCCAGTACCTGGCGCGGGCGGCCCGTGGCGTCAAAGATCACCAAGCCGTTGGCTGTCGCTACCGCCGTAATGCCGCGCTCGGGATCGTGCACCACGCGATTCACGCAAAACACATGGTCGTCTTCCACGTGGACGGTCGGACGGCCGGGCTCGACGATGTCCAGGCCGCGGTCGAAATAGCCTACCCAGACGCGGCCGTTCGCATCGACAGACAGCGCCGAGATGTTGCCGTCCGTCAGCGTTCCGGCTTCCGGCGCAACGACGCGCTGCTCGCCTTGGTAGAGCCCGTTGGTGGACAGCGTGTAGACCGCGCCATCGAGTTCCAGCAACCGCTCGACGTTGGCAACCTCAGAAGCGCGAGGCAGGCGTCCCGGCCGCGCGCGCAACGGAATCTCCCAGACGCCTTCTTCCAATGTGCCGACCAGCAAGCGTTCGTCGCGGACCAGCAATGCATTGGCGAACACGCCGTCGGCCAAGCGCCGCTCAAAACGTCCGCCGCGGAATTCCGCAACGCCCACCGGTGTTCCGGCAAACGCGGAGTCGCCGCGCACCGCCAGTGACAGCACCTGGCGATCCGGCAGGCCCTCGTCCTCTGAGAAATGGTCCAGTTGTCCTGCGTGCCAGTGCCAGACGCCGTCTGCCAGCGTGCCGATCCACACGTCGCCTTCACTCCCGGCAAGCGCAGTGACGTGCGCGCCATCCAGTAGTTTGTGCAGCGAGGAGAGCTTGCGGCCGTCGTAGACCAGGACGCCTTTCTTCTCGGTGCCCAGCAGGATCGATCCCGTGGAAAGCGGCAGCAGTGCGGTCAGGCTGCGGAGTGCAACGTCGGCGGGCAGCACTTGCCGGAAGGCCGAGCCGTCGAAAACCAGCAGCCCGGCGCCCGCGGTGGCCACGAACAACTCCGGCTGTCCGGACTGCACGGCCGGCGCGACTGCGGTGATCTGAGCGGGCGGAAGTTCCAGCCCGGCTCGATAGCGAGTCTCCAGCTTGCCTTGCGGATCGTACGCAAACAGCCCGGCGTTCCCGGCGAGGTACAAGCGGCCTTGGAACCAAGCGGCGTCCTGGAACGACGCCGACGCTCCGAAGAACTCATAGCCGGCCGGCAGTACGCGGGCCAGCGGAGCCGTTCTGAAGCGGATCTCTTGTTCGGCAGCCACTTCGCGGCCCGCTTGGCGCAGACTGCGCGAAGCTTGCCAGAAGATCCACACGCCCGCCACGGCAAGCATCGCCAGCCCGA
>CAYPHP010000427.1:0-4467 GCA_964410045.1 uncultured Acidobacteriota bacterium
AGCACGAAGCGCGGGATCACCAGGATCCCGTCGATGAACCCGGTCTCGCAGATGTCCGCCAGACGCCCGTCGATGATCACGCTGGTGTCCAGGAGCTTGATGGTTCTGCGCGAGGGTTTCTCGCTGCCGAACAGCCCGCCCAACGCCGCCAGGTTCAGCATGTCTCCCTTGTTGGCGCCCACCACCAGACCCACATAACCCATCAGCATCAGCGTGAGAATCTGGAGAAACGATTTGGTGGAGGGATCCATGGGGCTGGAAGCGATGACGTTGCTCATCATGAACGCTCCCAGGATTCCGAGAATCGATCCAATCGCGGCCCCGATGAGCCGCTTCAGAGTGGCACGCTGCAAACGGATTTCAAAGACTATGATGGCGGCGCCAAACAGCAGACCGATCCCGCCGGACAACCACTCCGGAAGGCCGAACGGCTGCTGATGAATGGAGACTGCGGTCAAAACGGCGACAAATATGATCCTTACAATCGCCAGATCCACAATTCCCCCTAGCTATCAACCGCCGCGCGGAACGCAGCGAGTGATCCCACGAGTATAACACCGGGTGCGGAATGCCAATGGTCTGTTGGCTCGTGGAGCGGCCTATTCGATCCTGGCGTGCGGCACGCGATTTCCGATCTGGCAGAGCACTTCGTAGGGGATCGTACCTGTCAGCGACGCGACATCGTGGGCGGTGATCCGCTCGGAGCCGTCTTCACCGATCAGCGTGGCGACATCGCCGGCGGCAGCGCCGGGCACCGCGGTCACATCCAGCATGGTCAGATCCATGCTCACCGCGCCGACCATGGGACAGCGGCGTCCGCGAACCAGGGCCTGCCCGCAGTTGGTCAGCAAGCGGCTCAGTCCGTTGGCGTAGCCCGCTCCGATCACCGCGATGCGGGCCGAACCGGGCGTCACGTAGCGAGCGCCGTAGCCGAGCGGCGTTCCGCCGGGAACGTCGCGAACCGACAGGATGCGCGCCTTGAACGACAGCACCGGACGCAAGTCCAACTCGCTCGGGCAACTGAGATAACCGTAGAGCGCCAAGCCGGGTCGGACCAGGTTGCCCCAGCAGTCGGAGCGGGTGGCGAGTGCCGCGCTGTTGGCCAGATGCGTCCAGCGCGTGGTGACGCGCGCCCGCAGTTCCACAAACCTGCGGATTTGTTGGTCGGTTTGCTGTCGAGCACCCGGTTGGTCGGCGCAGGCCAGGTGCGTCAGCAGCCCTTCCATGTGCGGGCCAGTGACCACGTCGCTGGGATCGAAGCCCCAGCGTCCGAGTCCGGTGTCCACCTTCACGTGGTACGGCAATCCGCGCGCTTCGAGCGCCGCGACTTGTCCGGCGTCGTAGACCGCAGGGACCAAGCGATGCTCGGCGAGTTGGTCCTCTTCGCCGGGCACAAAGCCGCTCAACAGCAGGATGGACTGCGTGATCCCGGAGGCCCGCAGTTCGCGGGCTTCGGCCACAGTGGTGACCCCAAACCATGGGACGCCTTCGACGGCCAGTTCGCGCGCCACTTCCGTGGCGCCGTGACCATAGGCTCCAGCCTTGACCACCGCCATCACCGCCACGTCCGGACCCACGCGGCGGCGGATCTCGCGGTAGTTGTGGCGCAGCCGGGAAAGGGAGATCTCCGCCCAGCACCGCGCGGTGGGCGATCCCAGTGCCGGCGAGACGCCTGCGCTCCCAGGAAGGCGTTCTTCCATAGTTGGCATCTTAAGTCCCTAGACGTACCCCGGGCCGTCCAGGTTATTCGACGCCGTCTGCCAGATCGGCGAAAGATGAGAATTTGTCCAGGAAGGCCATGGGGACGCGGTCGGTGGGGCCGTTGCGCTGCTTGGCGATGATGAACTCGGCGCGGCCTTGCTTGTCGGGCGGGATTTCTCGCCCCATCATCTTCAGGTAGTACTCTTCGCGGAAGAGGAAGCCCACTACGTCGGCGTCCTGCTCGATGGAGCCCGAGTCGCGCAGGTCGGAGAGCTGCGGACGGTGGTCGTTCCCGCGCGTTTCCGGGGCGCGGCTCAACTGGGAGAGGACCATCACCGGCACCTGCAACTCCTTGGCCAGGCTCTTCAGCCCGCGGGAAAGCGCGGAGACCTCCTGGTTACGGTTCTCGGCCTTGGGGGCGGTCATCAACTGGAGGTAATCCACGATGATCAGCCCCAGTTTTTTGTCGGCCTTCAGGCGGCGGGCCTTGGCGCGCATCTCGTAAAGGCTGATCCCGGCCGTGTCGTCGATGAAGATCGGCGCTTCCGCCAGCCTTCCGATGGCGTCGGCCAGGTTGTGATACTCGTCGCGGCTGAGCACCCCGGAGCGGTACTTGTGGGCGTCCACCCGGGCTTCCGAGCACAGCAGGCGGATCAGCAGAGCCTCCTTAGTCATTTCCAGGCTAAAGATCCCCACAGTTTGCTTTCTCTGCATCGCCGCGAACTGGGCCACGTTCAAGGCCCAGGCGGTCTTACCCATGGAGGGCCGGGCGGCGACGATCACCAAGTCGGCCGGCTGCAGCCCGCACGTCAGGTCGTCAAAGCGGCGGAATCCGGTTTCGAGACCCGTGATGCGCTTGCCGTGCTGCAGCAGGTCGTCCCAGGATTTGTAGCTGGTCTTCAGGATCTCGCCCAGGGGCAGCAGTCCGGCGCGGACCCGGTCGTCGCCCACCGCCAGGATGGAGGCTTCGGCGCGGTCCAGCAACTCGCTGACCGCTCCCGCCCCTTCGCTGCCTCCGTCCAGACACTCGTGCATGATGCTGTTGGAGGTGAAGATCAGCCGCCGCAGCACCGACTTGTCTTTGACGATGCGGGCGTAGTGCTCGGCGTTGACGGCGCGCGGCAGTCCATCGGTGAGCGAAGAGAGGTAGGTGACGCCGCCTACCGATTCCAGTTCCTTGGACCGGATCAACTCTTCGGTCAGCGTCGTGTAATCCACCGGCCGGGCTGGCGCGCCTTCCATCAGGCTGATCATGCGTTCGTAGAGGCGGCGATGCGCGTCGACCGAGAAGTCTTCGCCACGCAGGATCGGCGCGGTGGCGTTGTAGGCCGCGTTGTCCAACAGGATGGCGCCCAGCACGGCCTTCTCCGCGTCCGGATTCGCAGGCAGACCTTTTTCGATGAGGGGATCGAACGTGGCCATCAGTGGAAGATCGTTTTTAAAGGTTTGGTGAAGGGCAGCGCAACTTTTTCTTCGTTGCGGATGCGAAGTCCCTTCTGATCCATGCGTTTGGATGGTTGTGCGAAAAGCTGTGGATAACTTTGGAGGCCTTGCCGTGGATTACACATGGCCCTAAAGCCAGTGTAATCAGTGGATTGGCGAACCGGCCTGGATCTCGCCCACAGGTTTTCCACAGAGTTGCACAGGAGGCCGATAAACAGCGGCTTTGGAGCACTTCGCCAGGTCGCGAATGCGGTTTTCGCCCGCAAACAGGCCCTTCCACGCACCTCGATACACGACAGCCCCATTTTTTCAGGGCCTCCGATGTGTCTGGTTGCGAGCATTCCCATGGAACCCGCCGTTGACAACACTCTAGCATAAAAATGTTCTGACGTGATCCCGGTGCTAGACTCCCGTCAAAGGAGGCCGCCAATGAAGTCCCTGATGACCGCGATTCTACTTTTCTCTCTTGTCCTGCTGGGGCAGGCGCCGGATAAGGAAACCGAGAAGAAGGTCAAGATGAAGGACCTTCCGGCTGCTGTTCAGCAAGCGGTGAAGGAGCACAGCAAGGCCGCGACCCTCCGTGGCCTGTCGCAGGAAGTGAAGGATGGAAGAACCCTGTTCGAAGCCGAGTTGCGGGTCGACGGACGCACCAAAGACGTGACCTTCGATGCCGACGGCAAGGTGGTGGCGGTGGAACAAGAAGTTACCCTCAGTAGTATCCCGGCTCCGGCCCGTGAGGCAATCCAGAAAGCTGTTGGATCCGGAAAGTTGCTTCTGGTTGAAACAGTCACGGAGGGCGGCACTACGTTCTACGAGGTTCACATCAAGAAAGGTGGCCAGGAGTCGGAAGTCAAGGTAGATGCCGCCGGCAAGCCCGTGAAGTAAACCTGATGGTTGGCTTTCCGTTTCCGGCTCGTGCTCTCCGTGCCTCGGTGGCTGATCTCATCTTGCATGGTCAAGACGTCAGTGAAACGGCACGCTAGAACCACGGCCGGATGAGGATCACCGCCGGGGCGGTTGCGGCGGTCCAGGCAACGAGCACGCGCACTGCCTGACGTGGATCGCGGTGACGCCCGAGTTGCCAAAGGACCGCGGGCAGCGCGAAGAGCAACAGCGGCAGCAGCGCAGACGAGCCGAGCCAACCCGCAACCAAGCCCACGAATGCTGCGCCTACGCCATTCATCACCACACGCCACCAGCGTGCGGTGCGCACCAGGCGATAGGCGATCGCGCCGACGATCGCCGCCAGAAAGACGCCGCCCAGCGCCCTCCACACGAACGCCCACAAGATCGTCTGCAAGGGAAGTCCGGTTTCCACCTTGT
>CAYPHP010000428.1:0-4465 GCA_964410045.1 uncultured Acidobacteriota bacterium
GTTGCACGAGTTCAATCCGATGCTTGGGCACCGCGGGTGCCGCCTGGGCATCGCCTATCCGGAGATCACTGAGATGCAGGCCCGGGCGATCCTGGAAGCTGCCGTCCAGGTGGCCAAAGAAGGGAAGAAGGTGATCCCGGAGATCATGATCCCGCTGGTGGGTCTGCGTAGGGAGCTGACCCTGCAAAAGGAGATCTGCGACCGCGTGGCCAAGGAAGTCTTCGCCAAGGCCAAGAAGGAAATCAAGTACATGGTCGGGACGATGATCGAGCTGCCGCGGGCCGCGCTGACCGCCGGGGAGATCGCCAAGGACGCCGAGTTTTTCAGCTACGGCACCAACGATCTGACGCAAACCGCGTTCGGCTTCTCCCGCGACGACAGCGGGAAGTTCCTGAAGTCCTACCAGGATGCCAAGATCTTCAACCAGGATCCGTTCGCCACGCTGGACGCCGAAGGAGTCGGACAGCTGATCCGTATGGGTGCGGAGCGCGGGCGCAAGACCCGTCCGACACTCGAAGTCGGGATCTGCGGCGAGCACGGCGGCGATCCCGATTCGGTAATCTTCTGCCATCAGGCAGGGCTCGATTATGTAAGCTGCTCGCCGTATCGCGTGCCGATCGCGCGTCTGGCCGCGGCTCAAGCTGTGGTCATGGAACGCAGCGGGGCCGCCGAGGCAAAGCGGACGGCTTAGCCAAAACACGTTTCACGCAAAGACGCAAAGGCGCAAAGAACGCGAGTGTTCTTTGCGCCTTTGTGAGACGGCCTTTCCTAATCTGGAACTCCTCTCCCGTTCTGAAATCTCCTTCGTTTTCTCACAGCGCACATTCTTAGGAACTTGTGAAATCTTTCTGTTTGGCTGTCTGCGTGCTATGCTCGAGGCATGAGCGCCGCCAGTTCCGAGCTGGCCGCGAGGATGACCCAGGCCAGCCGATTCATCGCCTGGAGCACGATCTTCATCGGCGCCTCAACCCTCCTGGGCTGGATCACTGGAAGCATCGCGCTTCAAACCTGGTTGATCAGTCCCATCACCATGAAGGCGATCACGGCTCTGTGCTTCGTGATCGCCGGCGTGGCGTTGCTTCTGCTGCTTCCCGGAGAGCGGGGCTGGCGGGCCTGGACCGGCCAAGGCCTGGCGGTCGCGATTGCAGCGCTGGCGTGGCTTTCCGTGGTCCAGTATGTGCTGGACGTCAGCCTGGGAATCGACAGCTTCCTGATTCAGGAAAGGCTCGGTCCCTTCAGTGGCCCGTATCCGGGCCGGATGGCGTCCATCACCGCCGTCGGCTTTCTGTGTTTGGGCGGGGCATTGTTTGGAATGCGTCCGGGCGGCTGGCGCTGGGCGCCTCGCTCCTTGTTGGCGATCCTGACCGGCTTGACCGGCATCATGGGACTGCACGGCATTCTGGTGGCTCCTGGCACGGTCCACTTCGGCACGGCGACCCACACCGCGTTGGCCTTCCTGTTGATGGGATTCGGGACGCTCTTCGCTCGCCCGCAGGAAGGGGTGGTGCGGCTGTGGACCGCGCCGGGAACCAGCGGCGTTCTAGCCCGCCAGTTGCTGCCGATGGCCATCGTGGTTCCTTGGATGCTCACGGTAGTGAGCAAGACCGGCGAGAAGTACAACTGGTTGGACCCCGTCGTGTGGACTTCCGTCATGGTCGTGGTGCGCATCCTGGCGCTCTGCGCGATTGTTCTCTGGGCGCTCCGGTCCGCCCAGCAATTGGAGGCCGAGCGCGAGGTGGCCGAGTTAGGCATACGCCGAGCCAACCGGGCCTTACAAGCGCTGAGCGAGGCCAACGAAGCCGTAGTCCGGGCTGGCTCCGAGCAGGAACTGCTGGACTCCGTCTGCCGGACGGTGGTTGAAGTCGGCGGATACAAGCTGGCCTGGGTAGGTGTCCCTGAGAATGACCAAGCCAAGAGCGTCCGTCCGGTGGCCTGCCACGGTACAGGGACCGACTACGTGCACTCCGCGCAGATCAGTTGGGCCGACGTTCCCCGAGGCCGCGGACCCACGGGCACGGCGATTCGCAGCGGCCAAATGCAGGTGGCCAGGAGCCTGCGCACCGATCCCTCCTTTGGACCGTGGCGTGAGGCCGCGCTCGCGCACGGACTGGGCTCCTCGATTGTCTTTCCGCTGCGTGGCGATGACCACATTTTGGCCGCGCTGAACATCTACGCCGCAGAGCCGGATGCGTTTGACGCTCAAGAAGTGGATTTGCTCGGAAGGCTGGCGGCCAATCTGGCCTTTGGCATTACCGCCATGCGGGTCGGCCAGGAGAGGGAACAAGCACAGACGTCGTTGCAGCAAAGTGAAGAACGTTACCGCACACTGGTCGTAGCCACCTCGCAGATGGTCTGGTCCACGGGGCCAAGCGGGCTGGTGGAGCCGCCCTTTCCGGACTGGCAGAAGTTCACCGGGCAGAGCGACGAAGAAGTGGCCGGCTGGGGCTGGGCGCAGGCGTTGCATCCCGACGACGCCGAGCGGACCAAGGACATCTGGCGGCAGGCGCTGGAAGCCCGCCGATTGTACGACACCGAGTACCGCGCTCGCCGTCGCGACGGCGAGTACCGCCATCTGCGGGCGCGCGGCGTGCCGGTATTGGCCGAAGACGGCGCGATTCGAGAGTGGATCGGTACCTGTCACGACATCACCGAGCAGCGCGAGCTGGAAGAAGGGCTGCGCGAGTCGCAGGCCTACAACCGGGGATTGCTGGAGTCTTCCATCGACGGTCTGGTGACAGTGGACCGCGCCCTGGTGGTGAGCGATGTCAACCAGATGATGTGCCGGATGGCCGGCAAACCCCGCGAGGAGATCATCGGCTCGCTGTTCCCGGCGTACTTCACGGAGGCGGCGCGCGCCGAGCAAGGCGTGCGCCAGACCTTCGAGCAGGGCGCAGTGACCGACTACATCTTGACGCTCCGCGGGGATGGGGGCAGAGAGATCCCGGTGTCCTTCAACGCGGCGGTTTTCCGCGACGCCGCCGGAGAAGTACAGGGGATTTTCGCGGCGGCCCGCGACATCACCGAGCGCCGGCGGGCAGAGGAGAATCTGGAGCGGTATGCCGAGCAACTCAAGCGCAGCAACCAGGAACTGGAAGATTTCGCCACCGTGGCTTCCCACGACTTGCAGGAGCCATTGCGCAAGATCGGGGCCTTCGGCGAACGCCTGAGCCAGCGCTGTTGCCATTGTGTGGACCCGCAGGCGCAGGATTACCTGAGCCGCATGATGAACGCGGGCCGCCGAATGTCGGAGTTGATCAACAGTCTCCTGGAGTTCTCCCGGATTACCCGCAAGGGTGGCAAGTTCGAGCCTACCGACCTGAATGTGGTCGCCGCCGAAGTACTCGCCGATCTGGAGAGCCGGATCCAGGAGAGTGGCGCGGAAGTTACGATCGGCCCGCTGCCGACTCTGCTGGCCGACCCGGTGCAAATGCGCCAGCTCTTGCAGAACCTGATCTCCAACGCCCTGAAGTTCCGGAAGGTGGGGACCGACCACCACGTGGCGGTTGGAAGTGGCACGGAGGACAACGGATTCTGGGAGATTCACGTGACCGACAACGGGATCGGATTCGAGGAGAGATTTCTGGACCGGATCTTCAAGCCCTTTCAGAGACTCCACGGGCGCGGGGAATATGAAGGTCACGGCATGGGCCTGGCCGTGTGCGACAAAATCGTGCGCCGTCACGGAGGGCGGCTCACGGCTTGCAGCCAGCCGGGGCAGGGGAGCGACTTCATTGTGCTGCTCCCCAGGCTGCCCTCGGAGGAAAGACCATGGACAAGCGACGGAAAGAGGGAAAGCGGAAAAACGTCCTCATTCTCATGGCCGAAGACGATGACGACGACTTTGCGCTGAGCCGGGAGGCGTTGCTCGAGTACCATCTGCTGAACGATCTGCGCCGGGTCAAGGACGGCGACGAGTTGATGGATTACCTCTATCGGCGCAACCGCTTTGCCGACCCTGCCTCCTCGCCGTGGCCCGGCTTGCTGCTGCTGGATCTGAATATGCCCCGCAAGGACGGTCGCGAGTGCCTGCGGGAAATCAAAGAGGACCCTGCACTGCGCCAGCTTCCGGTGGTGGTGCTGACCACCTCCGAGACCGAGGAGGACGTCTACCGCAGCTATCAACTCGGGGTCAATTCCTACATCCGCAAGCCGGTCAGCTTCCAGGGACTGGTGGAAGCCGCCAAGGCGCTGGGGCACTACTGGTTCGAGATTGTTGAGTTGCCGAGTCAGGTTCGGCCGTAGCGGCCGCAAACAGGCCTGCTCCGGCCAGGGAGGAATGCGATGTCAACCGCTAACGCTCTCAATGTGCTTTTGATCGAAGACGACCCCGAAGACGCCCTGCTGATTCGCGAGGCCTTCGATCACGAGGCCGGCGCGTCCCGGCTGGCGCTCCAGCGCGCCGACCGCCTGCAATCCGGACTGACCCGTTTGGCGGACGGCGGCATTGACGTGGTTCTGCTGGATC
>CAYPHP010000429.1:0-4460 GCA_964410045.1 uncultured Acidobacteriota bacterium
ACCGACCAGTTCAAAGGCGTAGTCGTCACCTGGACACCGGTGTCCATCACCGTGCGGCCCAAGGAGAGCCATACTTTGCTGCGCACCTTCTCCTTCAGCGAGGAGTTGCAGCGCGAGGTGGAGAACCGTTACATGGAGAACGGTGATTCGGTGACGGTCCACGTGAGAAAGGGAAGTGAAACCGCGGTGAAGCTGAGCGGCAAGATTCGCCGCTACGACGCGCCGCGCCGATGAAGTGAGACCGGAGGAGTTATGATCCGGCGTCCCGCCGTCGCCGGCCGGTTCTATCCCGCCCAGCCCGCAGTCCTGACCTCCGACATCGAACGCTACACCCCGCCCGCTGAAAAACAGATCGCGGCCCTCGGCTGCGTTGCTCCCCACGCGGGCTACATGTACTCCGGGCCCGTGGCCGGCGCCGTGTACAAGGCTGTCGAACTGACCTCGCCTACAGTGATCCTGTGCCCCAATCACTTTGGACACGGCGAACCGCTGTCCCTGTACCTGGAAGGAGAATGGGAGACACCACTGGGGCGTGTTCCAGTGGATCGCGAGCTGGCCGCCAGAATCCGCGACGCCTTCCCGCAGTTGGTCCCCGATCCGGTGGCTCACGGCCGCGAGCATTCTCTGGAAGTGCAACTTCCTTTCCTGCAGCAACTCATCCCCGGGTTCCGCTTCGTGCCGATCGCGATTGGAGTGAGCGACTATGAAACGCTAGCCGGTCTGGGCGAAGCAATTGCCGGAGTGCTGGCTAAGATGCCGGAACGAGTCCTGATCATCGCCTCCAGCGACATGAACCATTACGAGTCCGACAGTGTCACACGCCGCAAAGACCGCGAGGCCATCGACGCCATGCTGGCGCTGGACGCCCGCGGGTTGCTCGACGCTTTGCGCCGCCACCACAACAGTATGTGTGGCTACGGACCCGCGGTGGCGATGATCACAGCCGCCCGCCGGCTCGGCGCTAACCGCGCCGAACTGATCCGCTATGCAACCAGCGGAGACGTGACCGGGGAGCGCGACCAAGTGGTCGGCTACGCCGGCATCGCCGTGTGGAAAGAGACGCCTTAGTCCGCCACCGAGGCACCGAGAACACCGAGCCGGAAAGATTAGCCAGACCTACAGACCGCCCGTCTCGGTGGCCTCGGTGTCTCGGTGGCCAAGAATCCTCGCTACTGCCGCGGCTTCAGCGAGTCCAGCGCTTTCTGAGCGAACTCGTTCTTGGGATCGACCTCCAGGACTTTTCGGAAATAGGTTTCCGCCATAGCCCGGTCGCCGCGTTGCATCCCGATCCGGGCGATGGTAAACAAGGCGTTGACCGAGCGCGGATGAAACTCCAGGTTGGCTTGGAGGACGGCGATCGCATCGTCAGGCCGCTTGTTGTCCAGGAACCGCGTGCCCACCACGTTGAGCGTCCGCTCGCGAAAGTCGTAGAGACCGGAGTCCAGGAACTGCGTACGCAGCTCGCGGAACTGCGCGAGCGCCGCGGGCACGCCCTTGGCCGCCGCCGTTTCGTAGATGGTCTCTTCCAGCGGGCGCGGCGGACGCTGCGCCGCCCGGTGGCACGTCTGGCAGGTGACCTGCATGCGACCGCCCTCGTGCTCCGGAATCTTGGATACGTACTCGGCGTTCATCGTGCGGACCATCTGGATCATCAACCGCGCCGCGCGCTTGGTCGGCTTCTCGTCGGAGGCGAAATCCATGCCTTCCAGATTGTCCGGTCCAACGTGGCAGTGTGTGCACCGCACACCGAGTCCTCCGGCGAAGCTGCGCATCGTGGCCACCAGCTCGCCACGGGGGATGTCCTTTGGAAGCACTTGGAGATTCTTGAACGTTTGCGGAATCTGCGCTTCCGCGAGCATGCTGGCCGCCATCAAGCCCAGGACCACAGCAGAATTTCTCATGGAGGATCTCCTCTCCGGATTACTGCCATACTAGAGGAACGCCCTGGCCTCGATAGGCTGCGGCCTGACCTTTTACATCATTTGACGCCCCTTCGTCCAAGGAGAACTGATGAGCGAAGTGAGTCGAGTCGTGGACCAATTGGAGCGAGCCTATCGCGGTGAAGCCTGGCATGGACCTTCGCTTCGCGAGGTGTTGAAGGGCGTGACCGCGCGCCAAGCATTCCGTCGGCCGCTGGCGCGCGCTCACTCGATCGCCGAACTGGTGTTGCACATCACCGCCTGGACCCAGGCGCCCGCCGAGGCCATCATGGGCAGTCCCATGCCGCCGGTGATTCCGCAACTCGATTGGCCCGCCCCGGTGGCCTCCACCGCGCGGACCTGGCGGCTGGCGCTGGACAGCCTGGACCGCGCCCATCGCCTGCTGATCTCGCGCGCCCGCCGCTTGACCGATGCGCGGCTGCGGTCCATCGTTCCCGGCCGCAAATACGACTTCTACTTCCTACTGCACGGGGTGATCCAGCACAACCTCTACCACGCCGGTCAGATTGCGCTGTTGAAGAAGCGGTAATCTCAGTGTGTGACGGGAATCTTGGAGAGCACGATCTTGGCCCGCTGCTGGGCGATGCCCAGGAAGGCCTTGTTCTTGGCGATCTCTTCCAGCACAGGAACCAGTAACTGCGGCTCGGCCAGGTCCTTGCGCGTGACCGCGCTATCGATCACCAAAAGCTGCTTCATCAACGCCAGCTTGTCGAAGCGCATCTGGCGTTCCAGCGCGATCAGGTGCTGTTGGGTGGTCGAGAGCTTCTCAAAGAGGCTGGTCAGTTCCTGAGCTTCGGGAAGCTCGGAATAGTTGTAGGTCTGCTCGCTACGCTCGGCGCCGCTCTCATAGAGAACCGTCTTCTTCCCCATGTTGGCCAGCTTCTTCTTGGTCTCCAGAGGCGACCCCTTGAAGTAGCCGAGTTGGGAAGCCAATTCGAATACCCGGCTCGTGAATTCCTTGGAGACCTGGAAAGCAGCCGGACGGTCGTCGTCCGCGGCCACCGTGTAGATCGCCTTGCCTTCTTCGCTCAGCACAATTCGGTAATAGTCGGGGCTGCTGCCGGGGAAGGACTTCGTAAACGTCAGCCGCGCAGGATCGGGGAGCAGCAGGGCCAGCAGCAGGAGAATCGGCATGACTTAATGCGCCCCCGCCATCTTCTTCTGGGTGAGGGCGCGGTGCGCGTGGCAGATGCACAGAGCCAGTGCGTCGGCAGCGTCTTCCGACTGTGGCGCTTCCGGCAAGCGGAGCAATGATTGCACCATGCGTTGCACTTGATGTTTCTCAGCCCGTCCGTATCCCACGACACTGGACTTGACTTCCAGCGCGGAGTACTCGTTCACGGCCAGACCGGCGCGGGCCGCCTCCAGCAGCGCCACGCCGCGGACGTGTCCCAGCTTGAGAGCGCTCTTGGCATTGGCGGCGAAGAAGACTTCCTCCACCACCACATCGTCCGGCGTCCACTGCTGCAGAAGAGCGGCCAGGCGGTCGGAGATTGTCCGCAAACGCTCCGCGAACGGCTGTTTGGGTGAGGTTCGAATCGCCCCTTCCGCCAGCAACTGATGTTGGCGGCCGTCGGTTTCGATCACGCCGTAGCCGGTGTTTTCGGCGCCGCAGTCGATGCCCAGAATCCGCATGTGCTCTCAGCCGAAAGCTTCCTACTCCACGTTCGCCATTTCCTTTTCGTCGGCGTCGAAGTTTGAATAGACCTTCTGCACGTCCTCGTGATCCTCCAGGGCTTCCAGAAGCCGGAGCATGCTGCCTACGTTCTTGCCTTCCAGTTTCACGTAGTTCTGGGGAATCATGGTCACTTCGGCGGTCCCCGGTTCGATGCCCGCGCTCTTTACCGCGCTGACCACGGCTTCGTACTTGTCGGGAGGCGTGAGAATCTCCCACTGCGCTCCGTCGTCCTTGAGGTCGTCAGCGCCAGCTTCCAGCACCAAGGTCATCAAGGTGTCTTCGTCGGCCTTCTCCTTGGGCACGGTGACGTAGCCCTTCTTGGAGAAGATCCAGCCCACACTGCCGCTCTCACCCATATTTCCGCCGTTCTTAGCGAAGGCATGGCGGATCTCACTCACGGTGCGGTTGCGGTTGTCGGTGGCGGTTTCCAGCAGGACGGCTACGCCGCCGGGACCGTAGCCTTCAAAGGTCACTTCCTCGTACTGGACTCCAGGCAACTCGCCGGTACCCCGCTGGATGGCCCGCTTGATGTTGTCGGCGGGCATGTTGTTGGCCTTGGCGTCGGCGATGATGGTGCGTAGCCGAGGGTTAGCTTCGGGGTCTCCACCGCTGGCTCGCGCCGCTACCGTGATTTCTTTGATGATCCGGGTGAAGACGCGGCCGCGCTTGGCGTCGGCAGCGCCCTTCTTGTGCTTGATGGTCGCCCATTTAGAATGGCCGGACATAGGACTTCCTTCGCAAGGATTTGGTTAACGTTTGATTTTACCTCAGATCGGAGCTCTACAGACCGCTCCACTTCTCGCAAACCACAATCGAGTCAGAGGGGTTCTGGGGGTCGTACT
>CAYPHP010000430.1:0-645 GCA_964410045.1 uncultured Acidobacteriota bacterium
ACGTTCTCGTAGACCGTCAGATCGCCGATCAGGTTGAAGGCCTGGAAGATGAACCCGATCTCCCGGTTGCGAATGCGCGCCCGGTCGCCCAGGTCCAGGTCCTGCACACCCTTGCCGTTCAGCCAATACGTGCCTTCACTCGGCGTGTCCAGCAAACCGAGAATGGAAAGCAGGGTGGACTTGCCGCAACCCGAAGGTCCGGCAATGGAGACAAACTCCCCTCGCCTGATCTCCAGGTGGATCCCGGAGAGCGCATGGGTCTCGACCTCGTCGGTCAAGAAAACTTTGGTCACCCCTTCCAACTTCAACAAAGAATCGCCGTTTGTCGCCACGTTTCCCTTCCTTCCTTCAAGATGCGATCATTTCAGCCGGATGCGGTCGACGCCGTCCTGCGCCGACATGTCGGAGAGAATCACTTCGTCGCCGACCTTGAGCCCTTCGACAATCTCCACGGTGTTCACCGAAGTCCTTCCCAGCTTGACCCGGGTGCGCACAAAGTAGTCGCCTTCTTCGCGCTTGAACAGCGTGATGGTGCTGTTGGCCTGGCCGTGCACCGGACGTCCGACATGCATCACGTCCGTCAGGCGCTCAATCTCGATGGTGCCGTCGACGCTCAGATCGGGCACTGCGCCGTCGGGAAGCTTG
>CAYPHP010000430.1:655-4454 GCA_964410045.1 uncultured Acidobacteriota bacterium
TTGCCTTCCAGACGAACATCCACGGTGCGCGTTCCGTTGATCACCGAGGGATCGATGCGGCTGACGCGGCCCATGATAATCCCGTTGCGGGTGTCGATCTCGGCCTTCTGCCCGATCAGGATGTCTTTGGCCAGGGTTTCGGTAATCTTCAACTCGGCCTTCAGTTTGGTGGGCTGGACCACCTTGGCCAGCGTGGTGCCGGGAGCCACCTGCTGTCCCACCTGGACCAGCAGTTCCTGAAGCACGCCGTCGGCGCCGGCCTTCACCCGCAACGCCTCGAGCTGGTTCTTGCGGATCTGGTAGGTGGCGCGAAGCTGTTCCACACGGGCCTTTTGAGCGGCCAGTTGCGCGATGCTGGATTCCTCGCTGACCTTGACGCGCTCTTTTTCGATCTGCTGGCGGGTGGCCGCGCCTTCCATCCTCACCCGGTCCATCCGCAGCGTGAGTTCCGGCAGCAAGCCGTTCTTGGCCAGTTCCGAGTCGGTGTCGTACTGCGCCTTGGTCTGCTGGAAGTCGGCCTGCACCGTCGCAGCCACCGAGCGTTGATCGAGCAGCACCGCATCCAGGCGCGCCTTCAAAGCCGAGTAATCGGCTTCCGCCGACTTCCAGGCCATTTCCGCGTCGACCACGGAAAGTTCCAGCACCGGATTGCGCAGTTCGATCAGCACAGTTTCAGACTTCACCGGCGTGCCGGGGAGCACCAGCCGTCTCTCGATGCGTCCTTCGGTCACCGAAGGGATCCACAGGATCTCCTCCGGCACCAAAGTTCCAAGTCCGCGATGAGCGCGCAGCATCGGTCCCCTCTTCACCGTGTCCTTCCAAGGGATGCCGGCGTCCACCGTGGGCGCTGCCGGCTTGAGCTTCGACAGTGCGGTAGTAACCAGCCCCACTACCAATACGACGATGACGCCTACTAAGATCCTTATTTTTCGTTTTCGTCCGGCGATGTTACGTGGCTTGTCCACAGCTCTACCTCGCTACTTTCCAGGGGCAAGCCCGGTGCCAACACCATTCCCGCACAAGTCCTTAGACTGCCCCCACTTGAAAAGGTTACTGCTATTTTGCTTCGGAGGGAATGCCCAAGAGCGGGATGAAAGTGTCCGTTTTCGGACAGTACCCCGATAGTACGATGGGTCCCCCAAAGAATGTATCCGAGCGTCTATGGTGCGCCCCGGGTGATTGGTTCAGTATCGAGGGTGTAGGTTAGTGTGCACGAGTGCTTCGGCGGCCTCTTCGGGGGGAGTGGCCAGCCGAGGCACTCGTTGTTGTTTCTGGGACCGATGGTAGAATCCTGGCAACGGAGGGGGCCGGATGACGACCATCCGCAGCGCCGCGATCTGGGCAGCCCTATGGGTCACACCATTGGTTCTCGCCCAGGGTGTGATCGTCACGATTGCCGGAACCGATCGCGTCTTCCCCGCCTCTAGTCCAGCACTCAGCGCCCCGCTCGACAAACCCGAGTGCGTGGCATACGCCGCCAATGGCGACATCTATGTTTGCGACGGTGTGAATCATGTGGTTGTGAAGATCCGCGACGGCATCGCGACCGTGGTCGCAGGAACCGGGATTCGCACCGGCGGCTTTTCGGGGGACGGTGGTCTGGCCGTAAACGCCTCCCTGAACCGGCCCAGCGGCGTCGTTGTGGATGCGGAGGGCAACCTTTACATCGCTGATTTCAATAACCGGCGAATCCGGAAAGTGAGCCCACAAGGAATCATCACGACCGTGGCCGGCACGGGCGAATGTTGTTTTTCCGGCGACGGCGGCCCGGCGACGGCAGCAAAAATTGGAACCCCATCGGCTGTGGCTCTGGATGGCGCCGGCAATCTGTATTTCAGCGAATATGGCGCCCAACGCGTGCGAAAAGTAACCGTGCTGGGAATCATCAGCACGGTCGCAGGCACCGGCGTGTCTGGTTCTACAGGTGATGGTGGCTTGGCCACGAACGCCACGCTGGCGGGGCCGTCAGGGGTGGCCTTGGATTCAGCCGGAAACCTGTTCATCGCTGAATACGACGGCAGCCGCATCCGGCGGGTCACGCCCGCGGGAATCATCGGTACCTACGCCGGCACCGGACCTCCGGGGTCGTTTTCCGGCGATGGCGGCGCGGCAACCCAAGCGGGGATTGCTAATCCCGAAGGCCTTGCCGTGGACAACCTCGGCAATCTCTACATCGCCGCCCGAGCGAACCAACGCATCCGCAAGGTCACGACGGCAGGAATCATCTCCACCGTGGCGGGAGGCGGCGGGTCGTTTGGGGACGGAGGACCGGCCACCGCCGCACAGTTAAGGTCGCCTATGGACGTGGCTGTAGACGGCGCCGGCAATCTATACATCGCCGACCGCGACAACCGGCGCCTGCGCCGCGTCTCAGCGAGTGGGAACATTTCCACGACAGCCGGATACGGCGAGCCCCGTTTTGCCGGAGACGGCGGTCCGGCCACACAGGCCTTGTTCGACAAACCTCGATCCCTGGTTTTCGATCTGGCGGGGAACCTGTACGTCGGCGATGGCGACAATTTCCGGGTCCGCCGGATCACGCCCCAAGGAACCGTTAGCACGTTTGCCGGCAACGGCCAAGCATCCTATTCCGGAGACGGAGGCCCTGCGGTCAGCGCCGCCCTTTCCCCTCCAGGCTTGGCTGCGGGACCCGACGGAAGCATCTACATCGCCGGTGGGACCTACGTGCGCAGGGTCAATCCGGCGGGGATCATCAGCACGTTCGCCGGCGGTGGGACCTCTCTTGGAGATGGCGGCCCGGCGACCAGCGCGCAAGTGAATAGCTTCGGAGTTGCGGTGGATTCTGCGACCGGAAACGTGTACCTCGCCGGCGGCACGGGCGAGCACCGGGTGCGGAGAGTGACGCCCTCCGGAATCATCACCACGGTGGCCGGGACGGGCGTGGCAGGTTCCACCGGCGACGGCGGGCAAGCCACCGCCGCTCAGTTGAACGTTCCGGCGAGCGTGGCGCTCGATGCGTCCGGCAATCTCTACATTTCCGAGTTTGAAGGCAACCGTATCCGCAAGGTCACGCCGCAGGGAATCATCAACACCGTCGCCGGCACCGGACGCGCGAACTTTTCCGGCGACGGCGGCCCGGCCACCAGCGCGGACATCTATCACCCGGAAGGAATCGTAGTGGACCCGGCGGGCAACCTCTACATCGTGCACCGCGCCGCCCATCGCGTCCGGAAGGTCGATCTGCAAGGAATCATTACCACCATCGCCGGGTCCGGGAACGGGGCCGGATTTTCCGGTGACGGCGGACCGGCCACCGCCGCATTGTTGAACGACCCGATCGGCATCACTCTTGATGCCGCCGGCAACGTCTACATTGCGGACACTTCGAACAACCGGATTCGCAAGATCATCGCCCAGCCCACGGCCTTTTCCGTAACCCCCGCCAGTCTCCAGTTCTCGGCCTCGGCAGGCTCGGCTCCGGGGCCGCCCCAGCAGGTGGTAATCAAGGGCGACATTACCGGCCTGGTCTGGGAAACGTCCCGAGTCCTGGCTCCTCCCAACAACTGGCTCATCCTATCGCCCAATAGCGGTCCAATGCCGGGAACGCTCTCGGTGACGGCCACCGCGCTGAATCTCCCTGCCGGCACGTACCAAGGCAGCATCGAGATTGCCGCAGCCGGCGTGCCGGCGCCGAAAGTGATTGCGGTGACCTTCACCGTTACCGCGCCGCGACCTGCCCAACCTTCCGTGGACCCCAAGCGTCTGAGCTTCCGGACCCTGACCGGAGCGACAGCGCCGCCCGCGCAAGCCTTGCACATCGAGAATCTCGGCTCAGGAA
>CAYPHP010000431.1:0-4450 GCA_964410045.1 uncultured Acidobacteriota bacterium
GCCTTTGTTGCGGTACAACTCGCTGCGCGTGCCTTTCAGCCCGCGCGGTCCGCACATCACCGGCATTCCCTTCCACTGGCAGAATTGCGTCGTGCCGGGCGTCGGCGTGGTGGCTGGATCGAACCCCACGTACTCGGAGATGAACAAATCCAGGCGGCCGTCACGGTTGTAATCGAGGAAGGCACACCCGGATCCCCAGCGGACCTCCTCGCGCCGGAGACCGGCCCTGCGGGTCACATCGGTGAAAGCGCCGTCGCCGCCGTTGCGCAGCAGAACGTTGTGGCCCCAGAACGTGACGAACAGGTCCACCGCGCCATTGTTGTCGTAATCGCCGGCGCAGACGCCCTGACCCCATCCGGCCAATCCGGTTCCCGACTTCTTAGTGACGTCGGTAAACGTGCCGTCGCGATTGTTGCGGTAAAGATGGCTGGTCGGTTCCTCGCCGGGAGGATACTTGTCGAAGGTGGTGGCATTCACCAGAAAGACATCGAGCCAGCCGTCGTTGTCGTAGTCGAGGGCCGCCGCGCCACTGCCCGTGGTTTCAATGATCCACTTCTTGTTCTTCTCGCCGCCCGACTCGCTCCGCGCGGTCAGGCCGGCGCGCACGGCAATGTCGACGTAGTTGACTCTCGGCGGCGAGGGGGCAGGTTTTTGCGCGTAGGCCGCCAAGGCAAGCAAAGCCAGCAGCGCTGTCCGGCTCGGTGTCCTCTGTGCCTCTGTGGCCAAAAATCATTAACCAAAAAACGTCTCGGCGACGGCGTAGAGCGCTTCATCCACTTTGCGCGAAACCAGGGCCTGGGAGAAAGGTACGGCGACGATGTCGGTGCCGCGCAAGGCCACCATCTTGCCGAACTCTCCTTTCAGGACCAATTCCATTGCGCGCACTCCAAAGCGCGTCGCCAGGATGCGATCGAAGGCTGTCGGGGATCCGCCGCGTTGGATATGGCCGAGGATCACCACGCGCGTCTCCAGTCCGGTGCGATGCTCGATTTCCCGCGCCAGGATGCTGCCGATGCCGCCGTGCTGGACGTGCCCGAATTCGTCCTTTTTCAGGCTCTGCAGGACTTCGCGCGCCTCGCTGCCTTCGGGCATCTTGGCGCCTTCGGCCACCACTACGATGGAGAACGTACGTCCCCGGTCCACGCGGCGCTGCAAGGCCTGGGACACTTGGTCCAGGTCGATGGGCTTCTCCGGAATCAGGATCATGTCCGCGCCGCCGGCCATGCCGCTGGCGACGGCGATCCATCCGGTGTCGCGGCCCATCACTTCCACAACCATCACCCGGTTGTGGGCTTCCGCGGTGGTGTGGACGCGGTCAATCGCCTCGGTGGCGATGTTCACGGCCGTGTCGAAGCCGAAGGTATAGTCGGTGCCGGAAAGATCGTTGTCGATGGTCTTGGGCACGCCGACCAGGTTTAATCCGGCGTCCTGCAATCGTGACGCGACGCTCTGGGTATCATCGCCGCCGACCGCGATCAGGGCCGACAGGCCCATTTCCTGGTAATGCGCCTTGATGCGATCGAGACCGTCGGCGTGCTTGGTGGGATTGGTGCGTGAAGTGCGTAGGATCGTCCCGCCTTGCGGGAGGATGCCGCGGACTTTCTCCAGGTCCAGCATGTGCCACTTACCGTCCAGCATGCCGCGCCAGCCTTCCAGGACACCGGCGACTTCCCAATCATGACGGATGGCCTTGCGCACGACTGCTCGAATGACTGCGTTGAGGCCGGGGCAGTCTCCTCCCCCGGTGAGGATGCCTACTCGCTGGGACATAATCTGTTCTGCTCTCCGAAGAAATGACGTGCGGGATAAAAGGGGTCCAAAAAGTAGCCTACCACACTTCGATGTACTGTGATAAAACGCAGGTAGCACAGGGAGTGGCGACCATGACTCGGCAAGAGATTCTGTCATCCATAGTTGAAACCGGAATACTGCCCGTGGTTCGTGCCACCAGCGCAGAGCAGGCGCTGCGCGCCGCGGAAGCCATCTATCGCGGCGGCATCACCACGCTGGAAATCACCATGACCGTGCCCGGAGCCATCCACGTGATGGAGAAGGTCGCCGATCGCCTGGGAGACAAGGTGCTCTTGGGCGCCGGCACTGTGCTGGACGGCGAAACCGCGCGCGCCGCGTTGCTGGCCGGCGCGCAGTTCATCGTCTCTCCCGCGTTACGCACCAGCGTGATCGAAGTGGCGCGCCGCTACTCGAAGCCCGTCATGCCCGGCGCGCTGACGCCGACCGAGGTCCTGGCAGCCTGGGAAGCGGGCGCCGACTTGGTGAAGGTTTTCCCCTGCGGCAGCGTGGGCGGACCCAAATACATCAAGGCGCTGAAAGGACCTTACCCGCACATCGAACTGGTCCCCACCGGCGGAGTAAATCTCGAGACCGCAGTCGATTTCCTGCTGGCCGGAGCTTCCGCACTTGGCGTAGGCGGAGAACTGGTGGAAGCGCACGCCCTGACCACCGGCAAGCTCGATGTCATCGAAGACAACGCGCGCAAGTTCCTGGACTGCGTCCGCATGGCGCGCGCCACGAATTCCCATCGGGCTACCGCGTAACTACCTTCCCCCATTGCCAGGTCCGCCGGTGGGCTGCAGCCTCGGCAACCGATCGTTCACTGCTGGCAGCGGTGGGAAAGAAGCGTGCGGCTCGGTCTGATACCAATAGGCCACGGTGTACCAGTTGTCGGCGCGGTGGTTGGCGTGACCGTGCTCCATGGTCACCTTGATGGATTTCTCAAACGGGATCGGATCCTCGATGTGGAAGCGATAAGCCATCGAGCGGCTGCCGGCCTTTTCCAGGCCCACCAAGGGCGCCCCGGCGTAGGGGTAGGAAAACGGCCGCTGAAAATCCCACGATCCTGTGTAGTAGTCCTCTGAGCCTGTGCCGATGATCTGCGGCGTCTTCGACCCGTCCAAAAAGATCATCTCGTCGCCTTCGCCCCACCAGTAATCCTGATTCTGGAAAACGCTGTGAGTGACGCCGACGTAGTGCCCCCGCCCGGTAGCTTCCAGGAAGACGTAATTGCCCTCGCCATTCGGGTTCTTGATCCCGTTCACTTTCGGGTCCCCGTTGTTGACCCAATCGTTGGACGCAGCCTGGTTCGGCTGCGCCTGGCGATACTGGGCGTGAAAGTAAGCCACGTTCGGCCGCGCCTCGCGGTAACGGCGGTAGTCGAAGTTGTAGTAGAGCGCGCCGACCAACTGGGTCCCTTCGTTGGTCACGGTGATCCGCGCCGAGCGCGCGAAGGGCATGCTCCAGTAGGAATTCAACGACCGCAGTGGCGCCATGTTCAAGGGCAGGGAGTTCCACTCCACGTACTCGCCGAGGCCCAGGCCGAAGAAGTCGCCGATGGGCGTTTCGACGCTGGGCGTCGCTTCGCCATCCCAATACATTCGCAGCACCAGGCGCTTCAGGTGGAAGCTCTCGCCGGAGTTGATGGTGAACCAGATGTGATTGATCTCGCCCGGCCCGGTGAGTTCGCACAGGGTGGCGGTTTCGCCGGGCTTGACCTGCAAGCGGTCAGCGTTGCCTCCCGATCGGTCATAACTCCCGGCGCGCGCGGGCGTGAAGTCCTGCAATTGAGTCAGGCTTCGCAGCGAAGTCGAACTCTGCGCCGCCGCCGCAGCAGCAAGCACGAGAACAGCAAACACTTGTCGCATGGGTTCCTCCTGGAGACGATCCAGGAGATTATGCCGCGGAAACGGTTTGGCGGGAGCGGGAGGATTGCAGAAACGCCAGGACCGCCAGGGCGATCGAGAATGCCGTGAGCACTCCGTCCCGGATCAACGTGCGCGGGCCGAGGGCCTCGCCCATCCCAAAGCATCCGCAATCGATGCCCAGGCCCTTCACGTAGGACCGAACCATGATCCCGAGAAACACCGCCAGAAGGAGGCTGGCGGCGGTTGCCGAATAGCGCAACTGGAAGCCCGTCAGCAGCAGCAGACCCAGCGCCAGCTCGAACCACGGCAACCATCGGGCCACGAAAAGCACCGCCGAGGCGGGCAGCAGTTGATAGGAGTCAATCGCCAGCGCGAAGACGGTCCAAGGCTGGATCAGCTTGGTGTAGGCGGCGTAAAGAAAGACGCCGCCCAGGATCACCCTGCCGATCAGAGTCGCCCATTTCATGGCCTTCATTCGACCGCACCCGTTCTACTTCCGGCTAAGCAAGTCATCCAGAGTGGCTTTGAAAACCTGGAACTGGACCACGCCGACCACGGGATACGTCTTGTCCTTGTGCTTGACGAACATGGTGGGGGTCTGGGTCACCTGGCTGGTCCGGGCTTGAAAAATGTCGCGCTCGATGTTGGCGTCCACCTGGCTAACCTGCTTCTCGAGGATCTGCTTGATCTTCTTGACCTCTTCGGCGGAGAGCGCCTTGGAAGCTAGCGCCTCGACGGCCCCGGTGGCGGTCAGCGTCCTCTGCTCTTCGAACAGTGCGTCGGCCACCGCT
>CAYPHP010000432.1:0-3357 GCA_964410045.1 uncultured Acidobacteriota bacterium
GCACGCCGGCTGGCGCTGGCCTGGGGCGTGCACTCCGCGCTGTCGCCCCAGGTGGCCAACGTCGGCGAGATGACCTCGTTCGCGTGCCAGGCCGTCATGGAAGAAGGATTCGGCGCGCGAGGCGACACGGTCGTCGTGATCGCGGGCCTGCCCTTGGCGCAATCGGGAACGACGAATTTGCTGAGGGTAGCGAATATTGTTTGAGGCCCGCGTTCCGGGCGCGTCACAGAGCACAAGCCTGGATACGAGACGCCGTGATCGAGACCGACGATCGTCGACACATCTTCGGTCAGCGTTTCAATCAACCAGTCGGCAATCCAGCGGCGCGTCCAGTTGTTTGGGGGTGCGGGCGGTGGTGGCACTTCCACGACCAGGCTTTGTGTGGTTGCCAAATAGACCCTGAGCCCGCGCAGACGAGAGATTGGCGTCTCGGCTCCGGAGTAGTCGATACCTTTGTAGCGTTCGAATTGCGAGATTTCAGTTCGCTGCAACAAACTGATCGAACCGCTGTGCAAGTCGATCACGGTCCGGGTGATCGCGCTCCCGGCGCGGCAATAGTAGTTGGCCGCCATGCAGGCGTTTGAGCGACTCCAGCATCGGGCCATCATTCTGGATGAGCAAGCGATCCGAAACGTGCAACCGGAAATTAGGGTCGATGCCGATCAGGTGGGCGTCGAACGCAGCGTGATGAATCTTTGAAAGAGGAATTCCGTTCGGCACCACGGGCTGGCCCAGCTGCTCGTTCCCGTCCGAGATGATGTGAGCAGCATCGATCAACAGTGGCTCGGGAAGGCCAGAAAGCGCGCAGCGGCCGGCATACGCTTCAATCACTGCTTGTCGAAACGAGGCTTGATGCAGTCGCTGCTGGACGGCGCGCAAGGCGTAACGTCGCGCTGGCACATTGTCTTCCATGACGGCCTGCGCGTTCGCTTTAAGCTCGCCAAAGCCGATCCTCGCCTTCAGGGTCTGTCTGTCCCATTCACCAATGAAGGCTGGCACGACCGCGGTGAACAACTGCGGTGCGATGCCGATGAAGTAGATCACCGGAATGAGTTGCTCCATTGCTTCTCGCAGCCAGCGGTTGTCGGCAGCGTCCGGATCGGTTCCCATGAACGCGTAATCCACCCACTCGGTGCTTTCGTAAATCTGACGATGTGCGGTCCGCTGGTCGTCGTACCAAACCTTCGCACCAGGCCGCGGAAATACGGTGCGGATCGAGAGGAGATACTTCATCTGCCGCGGTTTGAAGATGCCCCTCTGCGGGTTCACGAGCGGAATTCGTTCGCTTTCGAATTCGAAGCCGGCAGCGAGATCCGCAGAGGTCAGGTGATCCTTGACTGCATTGAGTCGACGAATATGGGCGAAAGCGGCCTGCCGAATTCGGTGATCGATAACTTCATGCTCAAGGGGCATTGCGCGTCATCCCTTGAAGCAAAAGTCATTGTGCCAACGTAGCGCGTCCTGATCCGGCTGGTCACCTAGCCGCGCCGGCAGGGCGATCTCCTGACCCTGAAGTGCGTAGTAATGCTTGCCGTTCTCGAATTCCTCGCGGATGCGGCGACTCACTTCGAATCGATAGTCCTGCGTGACCGTGACGTATCCACCATCGAACAAGCTATGCAGGTCGCGGCGTAGCAGGAGTCCGTTCGATGCCAGATGGAAGCCGCCTTCGGCATATGGCCGAATGTGCGCCGCCTCCAGGGCGGGGAGCGTCTTCTCCTGCGTCACCGTGCAGCGGCGCTTATAGGCATCCGTGACCAGAACCCGGAACGCGCCCTGCCCCAGTCGTGGTGCGATCAACCGCGGTTCACCGTAGCGCGCGACGGGTTCTGAAGCACACGCCGATGCAGCACGCATGAGCCGAACCGACATCCCCTCCCATAACCGAGCGCCATCGGCTTCGTCGGTGTTATAGGTCTTGAACGTGACCGTGTTCTTCGACCAGCTCTCGGGTACCGGAATCCAGTCCGGCTCGGCCAGGAAGAACGGCTGCGTGAGAATGCGACAGCCCACGGGGAAGTCCGTCACTCGGTCAGCAGGATCCGCCTTTCGATACTTGGCGATGCGCTCCCGCATCTCGCGGAGGGTAGACGCACCATTGGCCTCGCCAAACGCCTGCCAGGCAAGGGAACAAGGCAGTTGATTCGCGTATGCGAACACGCCGCCGCCGACAATAAAGTTGCGCGGCGAGTGCAGCTTGAACAGAAACAGTTCGCCTGGTTCCAGCGCTTTGAAGCCAGTGCCGGACGGTGCCCAGAAGTTGACCTCGGTGAGATCCGCCCTGCGCCGCAAAGTCTCGAACCAGTCCGAGTCGGTCACGGCTACGACCAGGTTGATCCCCATCGCTCAGCCCGCCGGCACGGTGCCGCGGCACTTCGGGTAGTTGCTGCATCCGAAGGAAGCACGTCCTTGGTTGGTCCCTTGCTTTGAAACTCGCCGGACCATGGCGGATCAGCAGGTAACTGCTGATGGCGCCAATCGCCGCAAAGCCAGTTCAATGGACGGCTCGTCGAATAGCTTCAGCTTACGCTCCGCGTGCTTCTCGCCCGCGGGCCATCGGGACAAGCCCTGCCGGATGCCATCCACGGTCGGTTCGCTGTACTCGCGACTGATCAGCCAGTCGACCGTTGCCAGCAATTCCATTCCGTACGGCGATTCGAATCCGTCGATCAGCGCCGTCGTCCGGTCCAGCGCTGGTCCGAATTGTCTCGCCTCGCCGCTGCCGAGATAGGCTTGCACGCGGTCTCGCATCTGTGGTTCGAACCAGATGGCATCGAGAGGGCCAGCATCGCCAATCCGCTTGTCGCAGTGCAGATAGCTGCCGTCCAGGCTGTTCAACAGAAAGCTTAGTCGCTGGGCGAACGGTCCATATCGATCCGCGGCAAAGCGAAGGTCCATCGGATCTGGCAGCCCGAAATGCTGCAGCGAACGTTCCAGGAACCACGCCAGTTTCTGGATCTCCAGCAGGCTGCATTCGAAGCCCAGCACGGAGTACCGGCGCACGAGTTCGGCGATCAGGGCGCGGGCCGGCGTCAGTTCCATTACGCCGCTGCGCTTGGCCACGTTCTGGTACTGCGCTGTGGGCTCGAACACCAAGATCTCGACATCCGGCAGATCGCCCAGCACCTGCTCGATCTGCGGGCGCACCACCGACCAGTTCAGGCCGCCGTTGCCGGCACCAAGTGGGGGAAGCGCAATGGAGCGCACCTGATGCTCGACGATGAACTGGCGTAGCGCTGCCAAGCCATCCACCACCCACTTCAGTTGCGACTTCCCGCGCCAGTCCTGCTTGGTGGGAAAGTTCACCACCCAGCGGGGGCCGTCCAACTCGCCGGTCTCGGTTGCGAACATCTGCCC
>CAYPHP010000432.1:3367-4450 GCA_964410045.1 uncultured Acidobacteriota bacterium
ACGCGTACCTCGCCCGCCTTGCAGGCCTGTTGGTAGCGCTTGTAGTTGATCGGGAACCGCTCGCGGAACATCAGGGCGATGCCCTTGCCCATGACGCCCACGGTATTGACCGTGTTCACCAGCGCCTCGGCGGGCGCCTCCAGCAGATTGCCTGTGGTGTATCGAATCATCAGAAGTACCAGTCAGGCCGGACGACAGCCTTGAGCGTCAGCCCGCGGCGAGCGATTTCGGAAGTGATGGTCGCGCCAACCGGGTCGCTGTAGCAAATGATCCCCAGCAATCCCGCAAGGCGGGGCCAGTCGAGCTGGCGGAGGTCGGCGAGATCATTGAAGAAGTGCGCCTTCTGCAGGTATGCGTGGCGGTCTGCACACACGAACGGCAAGCCAAGCTCTACGACCCGGGGCAGGCTGGACACCAGGACGCAGATCTCGTCCTTCTCCCGCCGCGCCACGTTGCGCCCGGTCACGATGTTCAACAGCATCGGCGAGAACGGCGTGAAGTAGAACGGCACGTATTCCGCCAAGGTGCCGCCCGGTGACATGGGAACCGTGCGATGACTGCGCTGACCGATCAGGTCGGGGTTGCCGATCTGAATGTAGCCTGGGTCCTTCACCGGGCTGCTGGCGCAATGAACTCCGTGATCCAGAATCCACCTCACGTTGTCGCGATGGACGATGCGCCAGATCAGCGCCTTTTCGGGATTCAGACTAGGGTAGTGCGCGACCATCGTCAGGCTGCGAGCGCTTGCGGCGCGAGCGCTTCGCGCAGCGGCGCGATCGGGATGTGCTGGTAGTAGAGAACGAAATCGGCGCGCTTGGGCTTGCCACGGGCCACGAGCCTGCCGCGGACGATGATCCGGCTCTGGGTGAAGCTAACCTGGCGACGGATCAGCGTGTCCTCATCCCAGTCTGACTTGTGCAGAGCCGGGGCAATGAACTTCACGCTGATGTCGTCTTCGCTGAGCGAGGTATGTCCGCTCATAGATCATCGATCCCCAAGTTCCGACCCCGACTGCCGGCAGGCGGGTTACAGGGACGAGGTTAGCCGGCCATCCGGAGAATGCCTACCAGCGGGGTTCACACG
>CAYPHP010000433.1:0-4423 GCA_964410045.1 uncultured Acidobacteriota bacterium
GTTTGCAGAGCGTGCCAATGATCGGGCGTGCAGACCACCACCGCGTCGATATCTTTGCGGTCGAGCATGCGGCGGTAGTCCTGGAACGGCTCCGGGGCGCCTCCGGTCTTGCGCGCCGCGAAGTCGACGTAGGGCCGGTACAGATCGCACAGGGCCGCGGTTTCGCAATCCGGATGCCTCAGGAACGCGTCGAGGACCTGATCGCCGCGATTGCCCAGACCGATCCAGCCCAGGCGGACGCGGTCATTGGCGCCCAGCACGCGGCTGGCGCTGAGAGCGGTGAGCGCGGCAGCTTTGGTGAATTCCCTTCGGTTCATAGCCGCCTATTGTACGCCTGCGCGGGTTCCCGGTCATCTCTGCTAATATGCGATCCCATGTCACTGGCCAAGGGCACGCGCTTCGGCGCTTACGAGATCCTCGGTCCGCTCGGCGCGGGCGGGATGGGCGAGGTGTATCACGCCCGCGACACCCGCCTGAATCGCGACGTGGCCATCAAGACCCTGCCGGAAAGAACGGCGGCCGACCCCGAGCGCTTGGCGCGATTCCGCCGGGAAGCGCAGGTGCTGGCGTCGCTGAATCATCCCAACATCGCCGCGATCTATGGTCTGGAGGAATCCGCCGCGACACTGGCCCTGGTCATGGAGCTGGTGGACGGGCCGACGCTGGCCGAGCGAATCAAGCAGGAGGGCGCTTTGCCGTTCGACGACGCGGTGGAGATCGCCCGGCAGGTGGCCGATGCGCTGGAATACGCTCATGAGAAAGGCATCGTTCATCGCGACCTGAAGCCCGCCAACATCAAGGTGACGCCTGACGGCAAGGCCAAGGTGCTCGACTTCGGACTGGCCAAGGCACTGGAGGATTCCCCTGCCGCGGCGGACGTCCAGAATTCGCCGACGCTCTCCCTGGCGGCTACCCGGGCCGGAATGATCCTGGGCACCGCCGCCTACATGTCGCCCGAGCAAGCCAAGGGCAAGTCCGTGGTCCAGCGTGCCGACATCTGGGCGTTCGGCGTGGTCTTGCTAGAGATGCTTACCGGCCAACAAGCGTTCACCGGAGAGACGGCCTCGGAAGTGATGGCCGCGGTGATCCTGAAGGAACCCGCGATTCCGGCGGCGCTTCCTCCCGGCCTGATGCGTCTGCTGCGCCGCTGCCTGGAGAAAGATCCCAAACGGCGGCTGCGGGATATCGGCGAAGCGCGCTTCGCGCTGAGTGAGGAAATCACCCAGCCGGCGATCCAGGCCACCGTGGCCGCCGCGGCGATCCCGCCACCGGCGCGCTGGAAAGCCCTGTTGCCCTGGGGAGTAATCGCCGCTTTGGCCATCGCGCTGGGCGTGGCGTTGTGGAACCGGGGCGGCCAAGCCGCGCGGCGCACGGTGCGGTTGTCCATCGCGCCGCCCGCCGGTCAGCAGTTCATCAACTCGTCAAGTCCCATGGTGGTTCTTTCTCCGGACGGCACTCGCCTGGTAATGGAACTCGGTGAACGCGACTTTTCGCAGTTCTATCTGCGCTCGCTGGATCGATTGGAAGCGGTCCCCCTGGCGGGGACCAAGGGTGCCGCCAATGCCTTCTTCTCACCCGACGGCAAGTGGCTGGGCTTCACCGCCAATGGCAAGCTGAAGAAGATTTCGGTGGACGGCGGCTCGCCGGTGGTTCTCTGTAACGCCGAGTGGGGCGGAGGCACGTGGCTCCCCGACGACACGATTATCTTCACCCCATCGTATACCCACGGCTTGTGGCGGGTCTCCGCGGAGGGCGGCGAGCCGCAGATGATCACCGCGCCCGACACCGCCCACAAGGAGCTGGGCCACTTCTGGCCGCAGATCCTCCCCGGCGGGAAGTGGGTGTTGTTCACGATTTACCACACCGCCCAGTCCCACGTGGTGGTCCAGTCGCTGGAATCGACGGAGCGGCGCGTCCTGGTGCGCGACGGCAATTTTGGGCGCTACCTGCCCACCGGACACATCGTTTACGTGCGCGGCGAAACGCTGATGGCCTTGCCGTTCGATCCTTCGAGCATGCAAGTCCAGGGCTCCGCCACCGCGGTTCTCGAAGACATGCCCGTGGATTACGGGAACGTGAACTCGCAGTTCACCGTGGCGGAAAATGGCACGCTGGTTTACCTGCCGGCCTCCAGCCTCCACGGCAACCGCCAGGTGGTGTGGGTGGATCGCCGCGGCGGCGTTCGGCCGCTGCTGGAGATGCCGGGCGCATACGCCGATCCGCAGTTGTCGCCGGACGGCAAGAAGCTGGCTCTGGCGATTCAGGACAGCGGCCGCATGCGTCTCTGGACTTACGACCTGGAGCGCGGAGCACTGGCCCGCTTGACCCAGGGAAAGGGATCGCAGTTCAATCCCCACTGGACTCCGGACGGCAAACGCATCTTCTACGCTTCCGAAGACGTGGTGTGGCAGATCTCCGTGAAGTCCGCGGACGGGACCGGACCCGAGCAACTGGTTTCCGGAGGCCAATATGATCGGCGAGTCGCCTCCATTGCTCCCGATGGCAAGAGTCTTCTGTATACCGAAGGCCACGCCCAAACCGGTGACGACATCTGGGTCCTGCCGTTGGAGGCCGGAGCAAAGCCGGCTCCGCTTCTGCTCACTCCCGCCAACGAAGGACCGGCCCGTCTTTCACCGGACGGCAAGTGGATGGCCTACTGCTCGAACGATTCGGGCCGCAGCCAGCTTTACGTGCAGGCTTACCCGCAGGGCGCGCGGACGCAAATCTCCACCGACGGAGGCTGCCAGCCGGTTTGGGCTCGTCACGGCCGCGAGTTGTTCTATCGTATCAACGACAAGGTGATGGCCGTGGCCCTCACCACAACTCCGGAGTTCAAAGCATCCAGGCCGGTGTTGCTCTTTGAGGGGCCCTACAGTTACTCCTATCTTAATTCCAACTATGACGTCGCGCCCGATGGGCGCTTTGTCATGATCCGCAAGACGCCGAATGCCAGCCCTGTGCATGCCGTGGTGGTCTTGAATTGGTTCGAGGAACTGAAACGTAAGGTGGGGAAGAAGCCTTGACGCAGGGCAGGCATTCCTGCCTGCCCGCTCATTGAATGGCAATCCGCACGGTGTTGGCGGGGATGCTTTCCACAGTCAGCACGACATCCACGGTGCCGCGTCCGGCGAGCGAGCGCGGCAGCAGCACGTTGATCTGGTCGAGCCCGACGAATCCGCCTTGCGCCCCGGCAAAACTCACCGGCGCTTCCACTCCGCCGATCACGCAGCGGACCGCGCTCAGCGCGGACCGCCCGCGGATGCCGGTGCCGTAGAGCAGCAGGTACACCTGGTCCGTGGTCGGTCCAAGGTTGATACCAGCTGCGGTGACGGCTTCCGTGGACTGCGTGCCGTCGGCGCGGATGCGCTGGATCAGCGCGGCCGCCAGGCCCTGTCCGCTGGCGTCGGCGGCGAAGACGCCCGGAGCAATCGTGGCGATCTGAATGTTGGCCGTGGACGTCGCTGCGCCGGTGATGGTCACCGTGGCCGCGCCCGGCGCGGTATCCGCCGGGATCTGATAGTTCACCTGCGACGGTGAGACGTAGAACAATCCCGCCAGCCGCTCGACGCCGGCGCTGTCGCGGATGCGTACTGTGGTTCCGCCGAGCGTGGTCGGCAACGGCGTCGTGGTCGCCGACGCCGTGGCCGTCGCCAGCGAGGCGCCGAAGGCGCTGGCGATCGCGTCACGCGCCACGCTGCTGGCGTAGCTCGCCGCGTTCACCGCCAGCGGGCTGCTGGCCGCGTCCACCAGCCGGTGGATGTCGCCGCCCGCGCCGGTCGCGTAGCGCGCCACATAGATCTCTCCGCTCTGATCTTCGCCAAAGGTCGAGATGCTGATCGCCGCGCTCAGCAGGACTTGGTGCTGCCAGGCGTCGCCGCTGCGCCGCAGTCCCCAGATCCGTCCGCTGCCGAAGTCGCCGAAGAAGTAGACGCCGCGCAGCGCCGGAAACAGGACGCCGCGATACACAAATCCGCCGGTGACCGAGACGCCCAGATCGTGGGTGTATTCCATCACCGGCGGCGTGAATCCGGCGCCGGGATTGCATCCGGCGCGCAGACACATCAAGCCCTCCGTCACGTTCAAGCCGTAATTCTCGCCGCCCCGGCTCGACGCCGGCTGGAAGTTCACTTCTTCGGCACGATTCTGACCCACGTCGGCGATGTACAGGTCGCCGGTCTCGCGGTCGAAGGAGTAACGCCAGGGATTGCGCAGACCCAGCGCCCAGATCTCCGGACGGTAGCTCGCATTCCCCACGAACGGATTCGACGGCGGCACAGTGTACGTGGCCGCGCCGGACTCGGTGTCAATCCGCAGCATCTTGCCCAGCAGCGTATTCATGTTCTGCCCGTTGCCCTGCGGATCATTGCCGATGCCGCCGTCGCCGGTGCCGATGTAGAGATAGCCGTCGGGCCCGAATACCAAT
>CAYPHP010000434.1:0-4413 GCA_964410045.1 uncultured Acidobacteriota bacterium
TCGAGCACGGTATCGGATAGGTGAGAAAGGTGCTTTTGCGCCGCCAGTTCGCGCAGGCTATCGTACGAAATGTAAGTACAGTTCTCCGCGAGGGGACCTCTGTCGAGCAAGGAAAACACCGGCCGCCGGATTTCCTGGAACACTTTCTCTCGTTTCGCCTCAGGTGCAACAATGTGAAGCTTGATGTCCATGTTGGGCTGCAGGGCTAACAGATCCGCCATCCGGAGAATTCCGGAATAAACCGACGTCGTGTGTTCAACTTCAAAGGCGCGCACGATAGAGCGCCGCCGCAACCAAAGGACATCGATCTGCTCGATCGTTCGCAGGGTCGTATCGTCGTAGTTCAACGGCAACCGATCAAGCAAGGACCCCTCGTTGTTCTTCCACTCCTGGAGCACGCGCCCGCGATCACTTCGAGGTATCCAAATCGACAAACCCATGTGAGCCCCAATCGTCGCAATCAACGCCTGGATTTGAATCGATTCCCGAAACTCGGTTTCCGGTGCCATTGCTTCCGTCGCGGTTGCGTCGTCCGGGACGGAGACGGTAACAACTTTGTCGGGCCGGTTCACCGTGTGCTTCGCCAGCCTGCGGCCGTCCTCTTCACTTAGCGGATAGGTCCTTCCGCCCTTTGCCTGTTCACTTAGCTTGCGGGCGAGAAAGTCGCCGTCTTCACTGCTAAGCGGAGTCAAGCTCCCCCGCACCTTGCCGGTCCATCCCAATGACCCGGGCGGGAGATCCCGGGTGAATGACAGAGAGGCCCAGATTCCCGCGTCGTGAATCGGAAGCGATTTTTCGATTTCGAGGCATACCGTCGCCCGCACCCGAAACCTCACTACGAACGGGTCTTCGTTCGGCAGAAAGATAGGCTTGTTGTCAACAAACGGACCTTCGACTACCTCGAGAAGGCCGAACCAGCGCGAGACACCAGTCAAGTAACACACAAAGACATCACCGGCTTTGATTCGCTCCGCGACATTCTTGTGGCGAAGCCGGAAACCAGAAATGTCTCGCGGGGAACGCGCGAATGCCTCATATGTCTCCGGCGAGAATAGATCTATGAAGTAAGCCATTTCGTGACCCTACTTTCTCCACGCTGACCCTCGGTGTCTCTATGGGACCTGGGTCGTGCGCAACGGTCGTGACTCCGGGTCAGTCCGCGGGTTCGTCGAAGCCACTTGCAACAGCCCTTCGTTGCGCGGGAACACAGCGTCTATCGATACAATCTCGTAGTATGCATCAATTCGGCCTGTTAATGCGCAGCCTAGCTCCAGCCACATACTGCGAAAGGGAGGTACGGCTTGACGGTTGTTCCTCCAGCGGCGGTGCCTTAAGCCGGTCTCTTTCGGCACTAGTCAGTGGCTGGCAGCCACAACCGAGTCGGGTCCGAGTGTCGAACCTGTGGCAAAGAACCCCTGCAGCACGAGGGACGGGTAGTTCGCAGATGGCCCGAGGTCTCAGGTCACCTTCACCTTTTCCGGATCCCAGTGGCAAATCTTCCCGCTGAACTGGCTGACGTTGCACAGCAGCGCGGGGCCGGCGGTGCGCAATCCGAACAGGGCGTCTTCGAAGACCGGCCTGCGGCTGCGGACCGACGCGTAGAAGTTCCGGTGATGCTCCAGGTGCATGTTGTAGCTGGCGGGCACGAGCACGCGCGTCTCGCTGGTCTCCGGCAGTGTGGAGGCCGCAGGTTGCCAGAGCGGATACTTCTCGCGATGGGCCTTGGTCAGTTGCTCCTGCATGGCGCGGTTGAAGCTGCCGATGGACAGTCCCGGATCGGTCTGCTTCGGCGGTTTCGAGAGCGTCACCTGGTTCGGTGTGACGTGGATGACGCCTTCCCGCCCGTAGAATCGCAGCCCAAACTGCTCGGTGGCCTGGCCGCTGGCGAAATTCACGCGTAACGACATCGAAAACTCCGGATGGCGCTCGGTCTTCGGATAATCCAGCAACGAGAGTTGCACGTCGGGAGCGTCGCGGCCGTCCTTCCAGTAGCGCGTGCCTCCTGTGGCCAGCACCCGCACCGGACCCAGCGATCCGGTGGCGGTGTGCAAGCCGGTTAGCAGGTGCACGTATAGGTCGCCGGCCAGGCCTGTGCCGTAGTCGTTGTAATTGCGCCAGCGGAACAGGCGGATGGGATCGAACGGGCGCTTGGGCGCGCTGCCGATGAAACGGTCCCAGTCGATATTCTCGGGCGTGGCGTCGAGCGGCAGGGTGTACTGCCACGCGCCCATCGCGCTGTTGCGATCCAGCCAGGCTTCCACCAGGTTCAGCTCGCCGATGGCTCCCGCCGCCAGCAGTTCTTTCACTTTGTGGAACGCCAGGTTGCTGGCGTACTGGCTGCCCACCTGAAAGATGCGTCCGGTCTTGCGCTGCGCCTCCACGATCTTGGCCCCTTGTTCGATCTTCTGGACCATGGGCTTTTCGCAGTAGACGTCCTTGCCGGCTTCCATGGCCTCGATGGAGATTCGTGAATGCCAGTGGTCGGGCGTGGCCACGATAACCGCATCGACGTCAGAACGGACCAGGATCTCGCGGTAGTCGCGGGTGACGGCGACCTTGTCGCCAAAACGTTCTTGGACCCGGGTCAAGCGACCCTGGTAGACGTCGGCGGCGGCCACTAGTTCCACTCCGCCCGTTTCGAGCGCGAGGTTGGTGTCGCCTTGGCCCATCCCGCCCGCTCCGATCAACGCGATACGGATGCGGTCGTTGGGTGATACCTGTCCTGTGGTCGCTTGTCCGCTGGTCTGGAGGGCAAGCGGAGCGGCCATGCTGGCCCGAAGAAACGTGCGTCGTGTGCTGGACATGATTCGTTTCTACCACAACGCGCGGTTGGTTGGTTCCTTGACAAGAAATTACAGGAGGCGCCGAGCGATGCAGCTATAGTCAGGCGTAACGTGGAGGGGTCCAATGAGTTTTCGAAGGCTTAGCCTCATTCTGTTCGTAGCAGTCATGGCGGTGGCAGCGCAAGTGCCGGACAAGTTTACCAACCTGAAAGTGCTGCGCCCGAATATTTCCAAGGCGGAGTTGAGCGACACCATGCGCGGCTTCTCCTTCAGCCTAGGGGTCCGCTGCCAGCACTGTCATGCCGGGCCGGAAGGTCCGACGCTGGCCGGCGTGGACTTTGCCTCGGACCAGAAGGAGACCAAGCGCACCGCGCGGGCGATGCTGCAGATGGTGGACGCGATCAACCGCGACCACGTGGGCAAACTGGGCAAGGCCGCGCCCGTGCGCGTGGAGTGCGTCACCTGCCACCGCGGCCTGAACCGTCCCCAGACGCTGGTCGCCATCATGAAAGAGGAACTGGATAAGGGCGGCGCGACGGCGGCGGTCGCCCGTTACCGGGAACTGCGCAAGGACTCCTACGGCAGGGGCAAATATGACTTCAGCGAAACGTCGCTGAACTTGCTGACTGAATCCTTGCAGAAGGCGGGCAGGACCAAGGAAGCCGTGGCCATGATGGAATTGAACGCGGAGACCACGCCACTCACTCGCTGGGGGTACGCTCTGCTGGCCATGGCCCATCGCGCCAACGGCGACATCGAGAAGGCCAAGGCGGATTTCCGGAAGTTGCTGGAAGTCGATCAGAAGAGCGTCTGGGCTAAGCAGCAATTGGAAGAGTTGGAAAAGCTCAAACCGTAAGCCCGGTGTGGATGTGCAGAGTATGTGGCAGTAGGTGGCCATAGGTGGCTGTGGGTGGCCGTAGGTGACCGGGCCATACAAAACAAAGGACTTACACTGGCAACTTCGCCAATTCTCACAACCCCTTTGTTTGCATAGTATTTGGCAGTGTCAGGCCCACTTGTGCGCAGTTCTTGCCAGTATTCGCCCCACCCTGCCATCGCTGATCACCTTGACGACTTCAGATTAAATATGATAGTGTGTCAGTCATATATGGCCCCGGTTTCAACCGTCGAGGTGGCGAGGTTGGTGGGGATCGGACCTGCCACTTTGGAACGGTGGATTCGGCAACGGAAAGTCCGCCCAAAAGTGGTTCAGATCGGAAACCAAGCGTACCGCCTTTGGACTGACGCCGCCATCGAAAAAGTGCGCCGGGTGAAGCTGCTCACTTACCGAAAGGGCCGGGGCCGAAAAAAGAAGGTTTGAGGATACGCGCCGCGTCCAGTGCTAGAACACCGGACGCGGCGCTAACCGCCGCGACCACCAAGGGAGGTCACGATGGCTGTTCAGATTCTAGATCAATCGGCCGACGCAGCCACGACACTGCCTGAGGTCCAATCCAACCACTCTCGCCACGAGCTTACAGAAAGCGCGGAGAACTCCGACTTTGCCGAACTCCGCGCTGTCTACGGCGAGAAGGCGCTGGCGGAGGCTCAAGACCGCCTGATCGCCGTTCTTGATTTCAAAGTTCTCAAGCCGAAGAGTATTCGGTCGAATGGGCTGCAGATTCCCGGC
>CAYPHP010000435.1:0-4408 GCA_964410045.1 uncultured Acidobacteriota bacterium
TCGCTGAGATCCCGGTGGGCCTGCACCCGGGACACATCCGCATCAGTCCGGACGGACAGTTCGCCGCGGTGGCCAACGCCAATAGCGATTCCATCTCCTTGCTGGATACTGCCTCGCTCAGCGTGGTAGACACCATCGCGATCCCGGCGTGGCCGCCCGGCTATCTGGGCAGTTCGCCGACCGCGGTGGCCTTCGGAACCGACGGACAATGGCTCTACGTGGCCTGCGGTGGAATCAATGCCGTTGCGGTTTTGGAGAGGACTGAAGGCCGCTACCGCCTGCGCGGCTATGTCCCGACCGATTGGTATCCGGTGTCCGTGGCGGTGAAGAAGGGCGCCGACGGCGATACCGTTTATGTGGCCAACTCCAAAGGCGTTGGCTCCCGTAACTCCCAGGGACCGTTTCACGTTACCCAGGCGCTCGGTACCTTGAATGTATTTCCCGGGGGCACATTCAACCAGAGTTGGCAGCAGACCGTGGCCTACGGCAATCAGCCGTTCCAGGATGCGGCGACGCCTCCGGACTCGCCGGCCAGTTTGGCGGAACTGGGCATCCGGCACGTCTTCTTGATCATCAAGGAGAACCGCACCTACGACCAAGTGCTCGGCGACCTGGATCGCGGGAACGGAGCGCGGAACCTAGCGATCTACGGCTGGAGCGTAACACCAAATCAGCACGAGATGGCCACGCAGTTCGTGACCCTGGACAATTTCTATACCAGTGGCGTGGTCAGCGCCGATGGGCACCAGTGGCTGACTCAGGCCACGGTTTCCGACTACGTGGAGCGGAGCCACGCGGCCTTTCCGCGAAGTTACCCGTATCTCGGGCAGGACGCGCTGGCGTTTGCCTCGAGCGGCTTCATTTGGAATCAGGCCCGGAAGGGCGGGCTGACGGTCCGTGTCTATGGCGAGTTCACTACACCGGTGAGCGGTACGTACCCGCATTCCTGGACGGACTACTACAGGGACGCCCTCGCCCCGCAGAGCGTTCTGCCTGCGCGCAGCGCGGCTACGGTAGCTTCGATGAACGAAATCATCGAGCCGGACTTCCCGTCTTTCGCGATGAACATCCCGGACATCTTCCGCGCCCGATTGTTTGTGGAGAAGTTCCGGGCGATGGAGCAAAGCCAGGCGGTCCCGAATCTGACCATCATGCTGCTGCCGTCCAACCACACGCAGGGAACGGCGCCCGGCTATCCCACCCCGCGAGCGATGGTGGCGGACAACGACCTGGCCGTGGGGCAAATTGTGGAGGCCATCACGCAGAGCAGCGTTTGGCCTAGCAGCGCCATCTTTATCGTGGAAGATGACGCCCAGGACGGAGTCGATCACGTCGACGGTCACCGCACGGTCTGCCAGGTCATCAGCCCCTACACCCGGCGAGGGGCCGTGGACTCCACCCACTACAATCAGACCAGCGTTCTGCGGACCATCGAGGAGTTGCTGGGGATGCCGCCCATGAACAAGTTCGATGCCGCGGCCCTGCCGATGCGTTCCGCGTTTGTCACTCAACCGAATTTGCAGCCCTTCCGGGCCGTCCCCAACCGGATCGCCTTGGACGAGATGAACCCGACCTTCGCCTCGCTGACCGGCCCGGCGCGAAAGGCCGCATTGAACTCGCAGGGCATGGATTTTTCGAAGCCCGACGCCGCTCCGGAGGGAATGTTGAACCGCATCCTTTGGCATACCGCCAGTGGCTGGAATGTGACGTATCCACGCGTTCCCCACCGGCGAGGTTGCATTCCACTGGAAGATAACTAATAATCATTCTTTGCCATCATGGAACTCGGTCGGAGCACGAAAGCTGTATTCGCGTTGGGAATCGCAATCCTCTTCCTCGATGGAAAAGCCTGGGCCTACGGTGATCCCGGAAGCGGGGCGCTGTTGTGGCAGCTTCTGGTAGCCGCGGGCGTGGGAGTGATCTTCACGATTCGCCGGATGTTCGCGGGGATTCGGTTGTTCAGGGGCAATAAGATCAAAGGAGAAACGGAACGAGCCCCGGGCGACTGACGCCGCACTCCCTCCGTGATCCCGACGGAGTCGTGGTGGTGGATGGAGGCCGGATCTTTCGCCTCGTGCGAGAGTCTGGCTTGGCCGATTCAGAAGCAGCCATCACTTCCCCAGCCGTTAATCGTCTTCTCAAGAGCGGCCAACTTGCAGGTACCGCGGTCCTGGATCCGGCCGCCATCCAGACCTTGCGTGCGCAGGGTCCGTGGAGCAACCTGCTGGACGAGCAGAAAGCGGTCCGCGTTTTAGAACACGAAGTGGTTCCCTTCCCGACTTTTCCCTATGAATGGCCGGCCCAGATGTTGCACGCCGCCGCCACTCTGACTCTGGACATGGCGGAGGCGCTGCTCCCGGAAGGGCTGGGGCTGAAAGACGCCACTCCTTACAACATCCTGTTTCGGGGCTGCCATCCGGTGTGGGTGGATTTTCTCTCGATTGTCCGCCGCCGGGCCGACGACCCGATCTGGAGACCGAATGCCCAGTTTGTCCGGACCTTCCTGCTCCCCTTGGCCGCCTGCAAGCACTTGCGGATCCCCGTCGATCAGGTTTTTGTGACCCGTCGCGACGGCTTGGAGCCGGATGAGGTGTATCGCTGGTGCGGGTGGTGGAAACGGCTCCGTCCACCGTTGTTGGGACTGGTTTCCATTCCCGTGTGGCTGTCGCCCTCGGGTGAAGCCGCCGGGACCTCTCTTTACCGGGAAGAGAGCACCGGCGACCCGGCAAAGGCCCAGTTCATCCTGAGTTCCTTGTTGCGCCGGCTGCGCCGGACTCTGCGGCGACTGACCCCCAACAAAGAGGCTTCTTCCTGGTCGGGATACGGAGATCACGCCTGCACCTACTCGGCCGAGGAACAGCAGGCCAAGCGCGTGTTTGTGGAGCAGGCTCTGCGCGAGTTCCGCCCGAAGCGAGTCCTGGACGTGGGGTGCAACACCGGCGTCTACAGCGAACTGGCGGCCTCGGCCGGCGCCGCAACCGTATCCATTGATTCGGATCCCGTCGTGGTCGGCGAGTTGTTCCGCAAAGCGGCAGCCGGCGGACTGGATGTGCTGCCCTTGGCCGTGAACATCGCGCGGCCCAGCCCGGGTCTGGGCTGGAACAATCAGGAGACCCCCTCATTCCTGGAACGCGCGCGCGGGCATTTCGACGCCGTACTCATGCTGGCGCTGCTCCATCACCTGATCTTGAGTGATGGCATTCCCATGGAGAAGACCGCATCCCTGGCATCCGAACTGACCACCGATCTGCTGTTCGTCGAATTCATCGGCACGGAGGATCCTGCCTTCCAACGCCTGCTGCGTGGCCGGGAGGCGCTCTTCGCCGGCGTCACTCGGGAGCGCTTTGAGGCCGTCTTCGGCTGCTGGTTTCACACCCTTCGCAGCCAGCAGGTTCACCGCCATCGGATTCTCTATCTGATGCGCCGGGGAGCGGCGTCGTAGATGCTCAGGGATTGGATTCTCTCTTTCTCTCTCGCCAATCTGCTTTTTCTGAGAGTCTGGCTGACGCTCCTGTTTCCGAAGGGCTACGAGCGAACCGTATCGCTCACCGCGGCCGCCTGCCTTGGGGCGACGTTGAATGTGACGTTGTTGGCGCTTATTCTGCAGGGAGCCAGATGGTTGTTGCGGAGATTCCCCAACTCTCTGGCCCATCAGGCCGTGCCCTGGCTGGCGCTGATGGTGTGGTTCAACCTGCTGGACTTCCTCAGGGTTCGGGCCATCCTGTGGAAAGCCGATTGGATGGGGAGCTATGGCTCGCTGATTTTCCCCATCTTGTTCGGGGCTCCGGTTGTCTTCGGAATCATCGCACTCTTTCGATGGAGGTCCTCGATCCTGCCGGCCACTGCCGGACTGTTGTGGATCCTCACTCCGCTGGTACCGTTCTTCTTCGGCCAGGCGTTGTGGCGGTGGGTCCAGGACGAGGATACGGGTAGAACTGTTGCGGCAAAACCTGCGCCGCCAGGTGAAGGGCAGCGTCCCGCCGGCGCGCGGGTGATCTGGATGGTCTTTGACGAGATGGGCCATGATCCTGTGTTCGGGACTCGTCCCGCGACGGTTCGTCTGCCGGAACTGGACCGTTTCCGCCGGGAAGGAATCTACGCCGAGAATGCCTTTCCCCCGGGACAAACAACGATGCTGTCCATGCCGGCATTGATCAACGGCCGTTTAGTGGTCGCCGCCGAGCCGGAATCGCCCAGCGAATTGCTGTTGACCTACAAAGATTCATCGGAAAAAGTCCCTTGGAGCCGGGAGCCGAACCTTTTCCGTTCCGCACGCTCCTCTGGACTTCAGACCGCCGTGGCGGGATGGGCGCACCCCTACTGCCGCGTGCTTGGGGACGCCTTGTCATCGTGTATGGCTCCGGAACCAGTCGCGCTCGCGGCCGAACCCGAGTTCCCAAAGTCCATG
>CAYPHP010000436.1:0-2722 GCA_964410045.1 uncultured Acidobacteriota bacterium
ACGCGTCGAGCCAGGTCGTCCACGCTCTGAAGCGGTGCGCGCTCCCGCTCGCGGACGATGGCGTCGCCGGCTTCCTGACGCAAGCCGCGCACATAGAGCAGGCCCAGACGCATGCAGCGGTTCTCGACGGTACACAGCCACTGCGAGCGGGTGACATCAATCGGCAGCACTTTCAGTCCGTGGCGCTGCGCGTCCTTGATCAGCACCGCGGTGCTGTAGAAGCCCATGGGCTGATTGTTGAGCATGGCGGCCATGAATGCCGCCAGGTAATGGCATTTCAAATACGCGCTGGCGTAAGCGATCAGAGCGAAGCTGGCGGCATGCGATTCAGGGAAGCCGTAGAGTGCGAACGAGGTAATGGACTTGACGATCAAATCCTGCGCGGCAGAGTCAATGCCGTTGCGCGCCATACCCGCGCGCAGCGTAGTTTCAATCTCGCGCATCCGCTCGACCGATCGCTTGAAGCCTAACGCCCGTCGCAACTCCTCGGCTTGTCCGCCGGTGAAGTTGGCCGCGATCATGGCCATGCGTAGCAACTGTTCCTGGAACAGCGGGACGCCGAGCGTCCGGCGCAGCACCGGCTCGAGCGACGGATGCAGGCACACCGGTTCTTCCTTGCCTTGCCGGCGACGCAAATAAGGATGCACCATCTGGCCGACGATCGGTCCAGGGCGGATCAATGCCACCTGCACCACAATGTCGTAGAACTTCTGCGGTCGCAGACGCGGCAGGCACGACTGCTGCGCCCGGCTCTCCACCTGGAACATGCCGATAGTGTCGGCTTTCTGCAACGCGCCGTAGACCGCCGGATCGTCAGGTGGCAAATGCGCGAGGTCTATTTCTTCGCCGTAGGCTTCAGGAATCAGCGTCAGGCAATCCTGCAGCACGGCCATCATGCCCAGACCGAGCAGATCCACTTTGATGATGCCCATATCGGCGCAGTCTTCCTTATCCCACTGGACTACGACGCGTCCGGGCATCGACGCCGGCTCCAGCGGCACGACGCGGTCGAGCTGTCCCTGACAAATCACCATGCCGCCGGAATGCTGGCCCAGATGCCGCGGCAGATTCTGGATCGCTTGATACAGCTCCAGGTATTTGCGGACGCGATGGACCTCGGCGGCAGATGCGCCGGGATCGATCAGCCCGGCTTCGTGAAATTGCTTCTCGGGAGTGAATTTCGGATCGTGCCATTCCCATCCGCGGACCTGACTGGAGAGGCGGCCCAGCGTCTCGTTGTCATAGCCCAACACCTTGCCGACTTCACGCGCCGCGGATCGGCCGCGATAAGTGATCACGTTGGCGGTCATGGCCGCGCCGCGCTCGCCGTAACGGTGGTAGACGTGCTGGATGACGCGCTCGCGACGGTCGCCGCTCGGCAGATCCAGGTCAATGTCCGGCCACTCGCCGCGCTCTTCGGAGAGGAAGCGTTCGAAGAGCAACTCCATGCCCACGGGATCGACGGCGGTGATGCCCAACGAGTAGCAGACCGCGCTGTTGGCCGCCGAGCCGCGTCCTTGCGCCAGGATGCCTTCGCGGCGGCAGAAGTTGACGATGTCCCAGACGATCAGGAAATATCCGGCCAGGTTCAGCTTCTCGATCAAGGCCAGCTCGCGCTCGATCTGTCGGCGGGCGCGCGAGTAGTAAGGCTGGTAGCGGCGGCGCGCGCCTTCATCGGTCACGCGGCGCAGGAAACTGTTCATACTCTCGCCGTCGGGCACCGGGTAGCGCGGAAACTCATAGCCCAGATCGGCCAGAGTGAATTCCAGTCGCGACGAAAGCTCCTCGGTACGGGCGATCGCTTCCGGAAGATCGGCGAACAGGCGGGACATCTCCACGCCGGATTTTACGTAGCGCTCGGAGTTGCGCTCCAGCAGCCGTCCGGCCGCGGCGATGGTGGTGTGATGACGGATGCATGTGAGCACGTCGAGCAACTCGCGCTGATGGGAGGCGGCGTAGCTGACGTTGTTGCTGGCAATGATTGGCAATCGCCTCCGCCGGGCTTCGGCGATCAAGGCCTTGTTATGCACTTCTTCGTCGCGGTGATAATGACGGGAGATCTCAACATAGAGACGATCGCGGCCGAAGACAGCAGCCAACTGATCGAGCGCCTGGCTGCCGAGGCAGATCAATCCTGCGGCGTGTTCGGCAACTTCTTCGAGCGTCACCGCGCCTTCGCCCTTCGCAGCGCGCAGCTTCATCCGCGTGATCAAGCGGCAAAGGTTCTGATAGCCTGCGCGATTCTCGGCGAGCAACGGGATGCGGAAGCCTTCCGTGCAACTGACTTCCGCGCCGATATGCGCGCGGATCCCCGCCTTGCGCGCGGCCATGTGGAAGCGCGGCGCGCCATAGACGCCGTCGCGATCGAGCAGGGCCATCGCCGGGATTTCCAGGCGCACGCAGGCGTCCACCAGTTCCTCGGGCGTGGCTGCGCCTTCAAGGAAGCTGAATGCGGAGCGGGCGTGAAGTTCGGAAAACATGTCCACAGATTTCGCAGATTACGCAGAACGGATCAGTCGTATGAACCTTGTAAAAACCACTCTTCTCTCTCGTGATAGATCCGAAACAGCTTGTCGGCGACCGCCACGTCCCACTCATCGCGGTCCCAAGGATCGGTGGTCCACCAATCTCCGGAACTGCGCCAGGGTCCGGCAGCGGCGGTGATGGGTCCGTGCCCGGCGATCTGCGCGGGCTGGCCGCCGGTCATTCGCACGCGGATCTT
>CAYPHP010000436.1:2732-4400 GCA_964410045.1 uncultured Acidobacteriota bacterium
AGACGCGGAAGGCTACCGTGCGCCGCTTCGGACGCGCAGCCACGACTGCGCTGCTTACGCCGAAGCGCACCATGCGGAATGCGTCAGGACGATGTGTGTCGAGCAACTCCGGCGAGCCGACATGATCTTCGCCGACCAGTCCGGCGAGCCGCGCCAGAATCACTTCCAGCTTTTCCGGGCGCGGCGCAGTGGGTTCGTAGAGGCCGCCCTGCTGCGGACGCGGCCGGGCCGGCTGCACCGCCAGCGTCACTTTGAGGATCGGAGCGCCGGGCGGATGCGCGCTCAGGTCCAGGTAGAGAAGCTTCAGGAAAGCGCGTGGCGCGAGCATGGGCAAAGGCAGACGCAGCGCACGGGCATGTTCGCTGCCGTCGTCGAGCCGCAGGAGCAGGCGCAACTCTTGCGCCGCCAGCGCACGCTGCTCGAGACGCCGGCAAAGGTCGTCGAGCATCCGTGAGAGCACAAACGCCAGCGGCTCCAGCAACTCGATGGGATGCTCGAGATCCAGCGCTTCTTCGAAGGCCGGCTCCGGCTCGACGGTCCGCAGTGGACGCGTGACCTGGCCGCGAGCGAGATGATAGAGGCGCATGCCTTCCGGACCCAGGCGCTCGGCCACGCCCAGCGGCGGCAGACCCGCAAGGTCACCAAACGTGTGGATGCCCCAGCGGTCCAGGATTTCCAGCATGGCATCCGCGGGAGAGAGGAGTTCCACGGGCAGGGAAGCCAGGGCGTCGGCTTCTTCGCCGAGATCGAGCACGGTGACTCCGGGAAAGCCGCGGGCGGCATGCAGCGCGGCATCCGGATTGGCGGCCACCGCGACACGCGCTCCGGTCCGCGCCAATCGGTCGGCGATCTCGCGCGGCGAGCCGAACAGGCGCTCCAGTCCGCTGATGTCGATGATCACAATGCCCACCGTACCCGGCGCGGTCTCTTCGATCCGTGGCGAGAACTCCGCGGCTAGGTCGCGCGCGTCTTCACCGATAATGCATGCGTACATAGCTTGTACTCCGTTCCACGACCAGCGATGCGCACTGCCGCAGTTGGCGCTCGCGCGTGATCACGATCAACACCGTGGGGCTATGCTCGACGGCGCGGCGCAGACGGAACCAGGAGGTCAGCGAGATGCGCCGGGCCACAGCCGCCGGAATGTCGCCCAGGTCGAAGACCACCACGCCGAATCCGCCGGCATGGGCCAGCAGGTCGGTAGCCTTCAACGCGTGCAAGGCATTCCCGGAGCAGCGCACCCACAGCAACCGGGGCAGGAGGATGCCGGCCTCCGTCGCGGAGACCGGATCAAACGAGTCGCTCGCATCCACCAGGGCGCAGTACTCTCCCTGCTGCGTGGCCACAGCCAGGATGCCGTGCAGCAGGCTGGTGCGCCCGGAGCAGGGCTCTCCGGTGATCTCGGTGGCTGCCCCTCGAGGAAGGCCCCGTTTTAGATCCTGAACTTCAACCTGAAGATAGTCACCTATCTCCTTGGTGACAAATCCATTTACCCGCTCTCGAAGAGCGGATCGCACAATCTCCACCGGCACCGCGGCCATAAATCCTCTCGGGACGTATTTCGCTTTTTCTTCGCCTATAGTGGACCAAGAGGAAGGGGGTTGTCAAGGGGGAGAAAACAGTTAGCCACCGAAGCACCGAGGACACCGAGACGGCTATGATATTGCC
>CAYPHP010000437.1:0-1693 GCA_964410045.1 uncultured Acidobacteriota bacterium
GTGTTTCGAAAGAAGAATGTAGCGTCCGTACTTTTCAACCAGCGGACGCCCGCCGTAATAGCCCACAAAGTAGGCGGGAATCGAGCCTAGGTTGCATCCCAAGGTCCCGGCCACCGCCACCCACCAGAGATTGAACCGTCCGGTGTAGACCAAGTAGCCGGAGAACGGCATGATCACTTCCGAGGGCAGCGGAACACAGGCACTCTCGATCGCCATCAACAGGACAATGCCCGGGTAACCCGAGGCCGAGATGACCTCGATGACGAACCCGCTGAGAATTTCGATGATTCGAGCGATCAATTAGCCCGGATTCCACTTCGGACTGCCCGACGCGCTCAGTATACACCACGAGCGCGTAGACCGCGAAGGGTGGCGCCTTATTCCTCGGCGGGAGCCGGAGCTGGTGAGGAAGACGAAGGGGGAGCGGCGGGCGGTTTCTTGTCTCGCTGGGCTTCGCGGCGGGCCTTCCAACCCTCGATAATGATGGGGATGAAGGAGAGGAACACCACGATCACCACAAGCTTCTCGATATGCTGGTCGAGGTTGGGGATCAGGTGGCCCAGGAAGTAGCCGCTCAGGATCATGCTCCCCACCCAGACCGCGCCTCCAATCACGTTATAGGCGGCGAAGCGTGGGTAGCTCATGTTGGCCACACCGGCCACGATCGGCGCAAAGGTCCGCACGATCGGCAGGAACCGGGCGATGATAATTGTCTTCCCGCCGTACTTGTCGTAAAAAGCCTTGGCCTTCTTGAGATGGTCCGGGTGGAACAGTAGCGACTTGGGCCGACTGAAGATCAGCGGGCCGAGCTTGTGCCCGGTGTAGTAACCCACTGCGTCGCCGACCACCGCGGCGATGAAGAGCGAGATCAGCAGGACGGTGAGATTCAGGTCGCCTTTCGCCGCGAAGAGGCCGGCGACCACCAACAGGGAGTCGCCCGGCAGAAAAAACCCGGCGGCCAGCCCGGTTTCCGCGAAGACAATCAGAATCAAGACGACGTGACCCGCCGCCGCCAGGGTGCGGGGATCCAGATAGTGCTTGATGGTGTCGAAGATCTGTCCGAGGTCCATTCAGGGTCGGCTATTGGCCGGCTGGGCGGTTCCGGACGCAAGTAGAGGCCCGTGGCCCCTGCCGGCCTCCCGTTTCTTCGGAAGCGAGTTGAGGTCTCTAGAAGTCAGCGCTTTCCTGTGTATAGGTGAAGCCACGCAGGTCGGCACTATCTGCGGTTTTCTCGACCTTGATGCGGACTACGTCTTCCGATCCCACCCGGCGCAGCACGGCGTAGGTCGAGAAAACCTCGTTGTACAGCTTGGTCACGAGGAAGTTCTCGCCGGTGTCGTCCTTCTTCCACACCTGCCCCAGCAGGATCTTCTTGACGGCCATTAAGACTGCCTCCAGAGGGGCTTATTGTACTACAAAGCGAACAGAGGCCGCCCGGCCTCCTCAGCGCGACCGAAGAAAACGCCGGCGGCCTCGTTGTTCGCGCTTCCAAAAGCGCTAACCCAGAAGCGCCTCCAGGCGATGCGGGTCGAACCCGATGATCACTTCGCCATCGATCACCACGGTCGGCGTGGCGTTGCTGCGCAGGGCCAATAACTCCTGCAGCGCGCTGGAGTCCTTGCGGATGTTGAATTCCAGATAGGGAACACCTTTTCGTGAAAGAAACTCTTTCACCGTTGAGCACGGCGGTCAA
>CAYPHP010000437.1:1703-4397 GCA_964410045.1 uncultured Acidobacteriota bacterium
GACCTTCACCGAGTGATTGGGCATAACTTCAGTTTATCAGTCTGTCCGTCGATCAGCCGGTCAGTGAAGCAGATTGTGAACGGAGTAGGAGTACTAAACTTCAGCGTCCGCCGTCCGGTTCGCTATGGATGATCACCCGGAAGATCTCGGGGAACTCGCGGCGGAACTGCGCTTCCACCTCGGCTGTGATTTCGTGGACCACGGAGATCGGGAGGCTGCCGTCGAGCAGGCAGTGGCAGGAAACATACAGCCGGTCGCGGACCAGGCGCAGCGTCACCTCGTGACAGTCGCGGATTCCGGGATGCTGCTCGGCGATTTGCCGCAGCCGGGGAATCATGCGATCGGCGCGTTCGGTCGCGCGAGCGGCGGGCTCGATATGCGCGCCCGCCTCTTCAATGTGGCTGTTGATGCTGGCCAGTCCCGGCGCCTCCTGCTGGATCTCCGCCTCCACCTGGGTCACCAGGTCATGCGCCTGGCGCAAAGAGAGCTGTTCGTCCACTTCCAGGTGCAGTTCCAGGTGCAGCCCTTCCTCGCCGCTATCGAGAATGGAAAGATCGTGAACGTTCACTCTGTGGCGCGTCGCGGCGGCTCGTACGCGCTCAAAGACATCTTCGGTGCGCGATGCGCGAGGCTCGGTGTGGATCATCACGTCGGCGCCCGGCAAAAATTCTTCGATGCGCGATTGCACCGCGTCGGATACGGCCTTGGCCTGCTCCAGTGTGGCGGTACGGCGTACCGCGATCCGGGCGTCCACGAAGAAGCGGTTACCGGCATGGCGCAACCGGACGCGGTCGGCGCTCAGGACGCCGTCCACCGCCACAACTTCTTCGGCCACGCGGGCACGCAACCCGGCTGGCGCAGCGTCCACCAGCGCGTCGACGGTCTTTTTTCCCAGCCGCACGCTGATGTGGGCGACCATCCCGGAGACGGCGATGGCGGCCAGCGGGTCGGCCACCATCAACTCGGGAATCCCCAGGGCGCGCCCGGCAGCCACCAGGATCAGCCCGAAGATCACCACCAACGAACTCCAGATGTCCGTGGAGAAATGTAGCGCGTCGGCCTCTAGAGCCTGTCTGTTGTATTTGCGGGCGACCCGCGACAGGGCTCGGGCGCGGCCCCAATCCACGGCGATGGAAATACCCATGACTGCGAAGGCCCAAACGGAGGGCTCGATCTCCACGGAATGAAACAGCAGGCGTTTGACCGCTTCCCACACGATCCATCCGCAGGTGATGATCAGCAGCCCGACCTGCAGGAAGGCGGAAAAGTTCTCAAACTTCTCGTGCCCGTAGGGATGATCGGCGTCGGCAGGGCGATCGGAAACGTGGATCGAGAAGTAGGTGATGATCGCGGCGACCAAGTCGAGGCCGGAATGCAGCGCCTCCGAGAGAATACCCAGGCTCTGTGTGGTCACGCCAACGATGGCCTTCAAGCCCGTGATGACCAGCGCGGCAAGGATCGAAACGCCGGCGACGCGGCGTTTTTCCGCCCGGGCGGACAGAGGCGCGGCCGGCCCGCTTTCCAACGGCGCGCGAGGAACCTGCACCGGGGGTGTCCCGCTCGCGGCGCTCATTCGTGTTATCATACACGTATCCGCGCCCGGAGAATTCCGCCAGTCTTTGACCTTCAAAGGAGTGTTCCAAAACCTATGCGCAATGCCTTCTTAAGTCTCGCTCTTTTCGCAACCGTTCTCGGGAGCCAGACCCCGCCTGCGGCGCCTACAGCTGCAACACCGGCGCAGGCGGAGACCAAGCCGGCTCCCCCTCCGCCCCCTCCTCCGAAGGAATGGAAGCCGGGCGACGTGGTCATGACCGTGGGCGCGGAGAAGATCACCTACGAACAATGGCGGTCTCTGGAGCAGGGCCTGCCTCAGGAGTACAAGACCGTCTGCCAGCAAATGGGCAAGCGCGGCTGTGCCGACCAGTTTGGCTTGATCCTGGGCTTGGCGCGAGTGGCCGAGCGTGAGAAGCTCGATCAGACTCAGGAGTTCAAGGACCGCTTGAACTTTGCGCGCCTGCAACTCATGATGCAGACGGCTTTCCAGGACCTTCAGAACCGCACCCAGGTAGTGACTCCGGAGGACGTGAAGAAGTATTACGAAGCCCACATTGCCGAGTACGAACAGTTGAAGCTGCGGGGCATCTTTGTGAGTCTGACCCCGGCGGCACGGCCAGGTCAGGGTGACGCCAAGAACCGCACCGACGAAGAAGCCAAGCAGGCCGCGGCCGCCCTGCGCAAGAAAATCGTCGATGGCGCCGACTTCGCCACGGTGGCCAAGGAAAGCTCCGACGAGCCGGGTACCGCCGCCAAGGGCGGCGACTTCGGCAGCGTCGCCAAGGGACAGCTTCCGCCACGCATCGAGAAGGCCATCTTCGCGCTCAAGGTAAATGAGGTCAGCGAGCCGGTTCAGGAGGCGCGCGGTTACTACCTGTTCCGAGTGGAAGAGCGCAAGACCAACAAGTTCGAGGAAGTCAGCCAGTCGATTCTTGCCAAGCTACAGCAGGAGCGGGTGATGGGCGCGCTGGAAAACGTCAAGAAGGAATACGCGGTGAAGTGTGTGGAGGAGTTTTGCGGCCCGGAACCTAAGCCTGCCGCGGCAACTCCCGGCCCGGCCCCGGTGAAGCAGTAACCCGCTCAGCAAAAGAAAACGGGTTCCAAGTGACCACCTTATGAGTTTTCACCCTGAACCTCGGC
>CAYPHP010000438.1:0-4383 GCA_964410045.1 uncultured Acidobacteriota bacterium
ATCTTCTCGGCGATCCGGGCCACGCGCCCGTGCTGGATCAGCACGTCGCGCGTGGCGTCCAGGCTCTGCGTCGGGTCGATCACCCGCCCGTTCTTGATCAGCAAGTTCATAGTTGAGGCGCCGCATCCGGCCCAATCAGCAGGTCCAGCACCGCCATGCGCACGGCAATTCCGTTCTCCACCTGGTTCAGGATCACCGAGCGTGGGAAGTCGGCGACTTCCGATGCAATTTCCCGCCCGCGGTTGATCGGACCTGGATGCATCACGATGGCGTCGGGCTTGGCTTTCTTGAGGTGCTCCAGGTTCAGCCCGAAGAAATGGAAATACTCATGAGTCGAGGGAAAGTAGGCCTCGTCCTGACGTTCAAGCTGCACGCGCAACATCATGATCACGTCGGCGCCGGCGATGGCTTCTTCCAGGTTGTGGCACAGCGTGATGCCGGGAGCCAGACAGCGCATTTCAGCCGGCAGCAGCGTGGGCGGACCGCACAACACGACGTGCACGCCGAATTTGCTCAGCAGGAGAACGTTGGAGCGCGCCACACGGCTGTGGGCGATGTCGCCGATGATGGCCACGGTCAGCCCTTCCAGCGACCTTTTGTATTCCAGGATCGTGAACGCGTCCAGCAGCGCCTGCGTGGGATGTTCGTGCGTGCCGTCACCGGCGTTGAGGATGGGCGTCTCCATATGCCGGGCCAGGAAATGCGGCGCCCCCGACGCCGAGTGCCGCATGATGATCGCGTCCGGCCGCATCGCGGTCAGCGTGTTCAAAGTGTCCACCAGCGACTCGCCCTTGGTCACGCTGGAGGACTGCGCGGTGATGCTGACGGTGTCGGCGCCCAGCCGGCGCGCCGCCAGGTCGAAGGACACGCGGGTACGCGTGGAGTTTTCGAAAAACAGGTGGATGATGGTCTTCCCGCGCAGACGGTCGAGCTTGCGGCCTTCGGTCTGAATGGGTTTGTAAAGGCGGGCGCGATCCAGAATGGCCTGAATCTGGGTTGTGCTCATTCCCTCGATGCCCAGCAGGCCGGTACGCATGGCGGTTGCTTAGTCGGTCTTCTCCACCAGAAGGACTTTTTCCATCTGGTCCACTTCCTGAAGTTTGACTTCGATGATCTCGTTGTCGGTGGTTTCCACGTACTTGCCGACGTATCCGGCCTCGACCGGCAGCTCGCGGTGTCCGCGGTCAATCAGCACCAGCAACTGGACACGGCGCGGACGGCCGTGGTCGAACAGGGCGTCCAGCGCGGCGCGCACCGTCCGTCCGGTGTAGAGCACGTCGTCCACCAGGATCACGTCCATCCCGGTGATGTTGAATCCGATTTGCGTTTCCTTATGCACGGGCTTCTGGCCGACGGTGCTGAGGTCGTCGCGATAGAAGGTAATGTCCAGGATGCCCGTCTGCACCGTGTGCTTCTGGATCTGCGCGATCTTCTCCACCAGACGTTGGGCCAGCGGCACACCGCGCCGGCGGACGCCGATCAGCGCCAGGCGCTCCACCGACGGGCTCTTTTCCACGATCTCGTGGGCCAGGCGCACCAGCGTCCGGTCAATCTCCGAGGCCGACATCAATTGGGTCTTCTCGCGGATGGTAGGCATGACGGCGAACGCCATCATAACATGCAGACACATGCTAGACTCGCCTTTGATGAAGCAAGCCACGGTTCGTTTGCTCTTGATTCTCAGTCTGTTTACGATGGTGGCCGAAGCCCGGCCCAAGCTGGTATTCCTGTTGATCATTGACCAGTTCCGGGCCGACTACCTGGAGCGGTTCCGCGCTGACTTCGTCCCGGGCGGGTTCGCCCGTCTACTGCGGCAGGGCGCGGTCTTTACCAATACCTACTACGATTACTCGGGCACCGAAACGGCGCCGGGACACGCCACCATCGCCACCGGCGCGAACCCCGCGACCCACGGGATCATCGGCAACGACTGGTACGATCGCAGCCAAAAGAAGATCGTCCCGGCCGTCCAAGATCCGGCCACTCGGCTGGTGGGCGTTGACCGTAGTCCCGGATCATCGCCGCGGAACCTGATCGGCACCGCGCTGGCCGATGAAGTCCGCATGGCGTTCGACGGCAAGGTTGTCGCGGTCTCGATCAAGGACCGTGCCGCGATCCTGCCCGGCGGGAAGAACCCCAATGCGGTCTTCTGGCTCGACGAGCCAACCGGCAAGGCCGTCACCTCCAGCTACTACATGGACCGGCTGCCCGAGTGGGTGGAGCGGTTCAACGACGAACATTCACTGATCAGCAAGGTCGGACAGGAATGGCGCGCCCTGAACGCCAAGCCCGGTGATCCGCCGCTGGGAGTGATCGCCAAGCCCGGCACCCGGGGCGGCGCGACGCTGTTCGCTTCGCCTTTCGGCAACGAGACGGTGATGGCGGTGGCCCGCCGCGCCCTCCGGGAGTACAAGCTCGGCCAGGGGCAGACCACCGATTTCCTGAGCATCAGCCTCTCTTCGAACGACTATGTCGGCCACAATTTCGGGCCGGAGTCGCCGCAGGTCGTGGACATTACCCGGCGCACCGACCGCCTGCTGGCGGCGTTCTTCGCCGAACTGGATCGCACGGTCGGCGCGGGGAACTGGGTGGTCGCCTTCACTGCCGACCACGGTGTGGCGCCGAATCCCGAGCTGCTCAAGAAACAGCGTATTGACGCCGGACGTTTCAAGGGCTCGGAGATTACCGATCCTATGGAGGCCGCGCTGCGGACCGCCTTCGGCGGCACCGGGGATGAAAAATGGGTTATCGCGCAAGACTTGCCGAACATCTACCTGAACCATGAGCTCGTCGTGAATCACCGGACCACTGCGGAAGGCGCGGCGCAACTGGCCTGCCAGGCCACGGCGGGCGTGCCCGGCGTACACGCCTGTTTCACCGCGGGCCAGTTGGCTGCCGGGCGCGGCCCCAGTTGGCTCGGACTGCGGGCTGCCAATAGCTACTTCTCCGGACGAAGCGGCGAAATCACTGTGATCTTCAGCCCGTTTTGGGTGCGCGACTATCCGAACCTGGTGGCCAATCACGGAACCGTCTGGAACTTCGACCGGCACGTTCCGCTGATTCTCATGGGCCCGGGTATCAAACCGGGCGTCTACCGGGCCGAGTCGTCGCCGACGGACCTGGCAGTGACCTTGGCCGCACTGCTCGGCGTCAACCCACCCGCGGTGGCCACGGGCAAGATCTTGGACGTTGCGCTGACTCCCGTCACAGGCCACTGACCCCCGACCACTGGCCGCTTTCTATGGACTTGTCCGTCGAATTCGCAGGGCTGCACTTGCAGAATCCGGTGATTGCCGCCAGCGGCACGTTCGGGTACGGCGTGGAGTTTGCCCACTTGGTGGACCTGAATCGACTGGGCGGGCTGGCGGTCAAGGGCCTGTCGCGGGAACCGATGGCCGGCAACGCCGCGCCGCGGATTGTGGAGACCGCGGCCGGAATGCTCAACGCCATCGGACTGCAGAACATCGGCGCCGAAGCGTTCGTCCGCGATAAGCTCCCGGCCCTGCGCTCGTATCAGGCCGCTGTGATCGCCAATATCTTCGGGTACACCACCGAGGATTATGTGGCCGTGGCAACTCTACTGGAGCAAGGAGAAGGCCTGGCGGCCTACGAGATTAATGTCTCCTGTCCCAACACCAAGCATGGAGGAATCCAGTTCGGCGCAGATCCCGTGCTTACCCGCGAAGTCACCGCGGCGGTGAAGAAAGTTGCGCGACGGCCGGTGATCGTCAAGCTTTCGCCGAACGTGACCGACATCGGAGTGATGGCGCGGGCGGCCGAAGACGGCGGGGCCGACGCCATTTCCCTGGTGAACACCTTTGTGGGTATGGCCGTGGACCTGGAGGAACGCCGTCCGGCGCTGGCTAACGTGACCGGCGGCCTCTCCGGCCCGGCCATCAAACCAATTGCTCTACGCATGGTTTTTCAAGCCGCGAAGGCGGTCAAACTTCCGGTGATCGGCATGGGCGGTATCGCCACCGGCCGCGATGCGCTGGAGTTCATGCTGGCCGGGGCTGCCGCCGTCCAAGTCGGCACCACCACGTTCTGGGATCCCACTGCGCCCGCGCGCCTGGTAGGAGAGATCGAAACCTGGTGCTGCGATCACCACGTCGAGCGCGTTCGCGATCTGGTCGGCCGCTTGGAAGTGTAGCGACGGGCCGTCCTCTGATAGACTTGCATTCCAGCGAAGGGAACTTCTGGGATTGATGCGCCCATGTCTGGCCACGTTGCTCCTGCTTTCCATGGCGGCCTTCGCCATGCAGACGCCGGAAAACGTTTTTGTGCCGGCTCCCGAAAAGGCCTGGGCCGTGGTGGTGGGCGTCTCCCGTTACCAGGTCCTGCCCAAGGACAAGTGGCTGGACTTCGCCGATGCCGACGCCGAAG
>CAYPHP010000439.1:0-4382 GCA_964410045.1 uncultured Acidobacteriota bacterium
GTGGAACAGGTCGAGATCGGGAAACTCCGTGGCGAGTTCGGACGGGTCGGCGAGACTTGGCATGTCCATCTACAGCCATTTCGTTGCATCGTTGCCCGGCGACCGGCTGCTGGCGTGCACCGTCTTTGGATGCGACGTCTATTACGCTCAGAGCGACCAGTGGGTCTCGGTGAGACTGCCGGGCAACCGGGCACCATTGGTCCGCCTCAACGACGGAAGTATTCTCCGAGCGGGCGGCGACACGACGCCTGGTCGTACAGCGGCAGACAGTTACCTTATCGATCCGGTGACCTTGAACACGCAGCGGACGGGAGACATGACGATAAATCGGGCGCGGGCGCCGATGATGCTCCTGCCCGATGGGCGAGTCCTTGCGGCCGGTGGTTTTTCAGCTCAGAACGCGCTGAGGACAGCGGAGGTGTATGACCCCGCGTCCAAGACGTGGATTCCCGTGGCCAGCATGACTGTTGCGCGAGGGGGATGGGACGGTCTGACCCTTCCAACAGGCAAAGCGCTGATCGTAAGCCGGATCGCCGCCGAAGCGTACGACCCGGCACTGGACCAGTGGACCGTCGTACCAGGTTTGATCGAGGAGCCTGAGGGCTCCGTCCTCTCCCTGCTCCCCAATGGCATGGCGCTCATTACCGGCGGATCGGATAGTCTTGCGCCGAACACCGGCACCGTGTACGCGGATACGGTTCTCTACGATCCGTTCACAGGCGCAATCCGGAGCGGTTTGCCCTTGCAGGTGCCAAGAGCAAACCATACTGTCTCCGTCCTTCCAGACGGAACCGTTCTGGCTTTGGGTGGGTTCACTGGCCCGAACACTCCCACCGGCTCGGTCGAGAGGATCACTTGGGAACCGCGAATCGCCACAGCGCTGGATAAGGGTTTCTATGTCGCTACGAGCAATACTCGGGCGAACAGCGAAGAGGGCTTCTGGGGGATCGAAGTTCACAGTTCCGGCCCGCTCGACGGTGGGCTGAATTTCGGCGGTCTCCTCGCCGGCGCCGGCAAGGAAGTCGGGTTCGGCGCGTTTTACATTGCCGAACCGCAGACGGTTTCGGCGCGGGTAAATCTCCAAGCGTTGCCGGGTACAACCGGACCGCTCGAGGTTACGTTGAACGTCCTCGACGTGAACAAGAAGCTGGTGGCCGGGCCGATTCAAGGCATCGGCAATCTTACCTGGAGCCAGGCGATGCCGCCCGGCTTCTACGTACTAGAACTGCGGTCGAGCGACCGCGCGCCAGCGGCGTCGTTTCAAATGGCAGTGACCGCGCCGCAGCTTCGGGCAGGCGGGTCGGCGGGAGCTTCGCTGCAAGCGTCGGCGGGCGTGACCGGATTCGTGGGCTTCTACCTGGCCACGAAGCAGGACGTGACCATCAACCTGTACAACGAGCAGACCTACGGCTATCCTCGCGGCGCTGGCGAAGTGATCCTGACGCTGTACGATGCCGCGGGCAAGGTGCTCCAGCGGGTTGGTCCCGGAGCTACGCCGCCGTAGATGGAGGTCCTGAGCCTTGCATCGTAGACCTGTCCGGCAGTGCGGCCGCCCGTTGATCCCGGCCAATCCTAAACGGCGGCTCCTCCCGATGGATCCGGCTTAGGCCCAGCGTGCCCTACGGGCCATCCCACTCCTCGACAAGCGTCCTGACATGCGTTACATTACACATTACGGGCGGTCATGATCCGGTCGATTCGCCACAAAGGGTTGAAGCGCCTCCGGGACGAGAACGATCCGCGCGGGGTGCTCATCGAGCACGTTCAGAAGTTGCGCGATATTCTCGCCCGCCTCGATGCCGCTGGTAACGTTGCGGACATGGATCTGCCGGGCTTTAAACTGCACGCGCTCAAAGGCAAATTGAAGGGCTTCTGGGCGGTTACCGTGCGAGCCAATTGGCGGGTGATCTTTCGCTTTGCCGAGGGCGATGCGCTCGATGTCGATTACGTCGATCATCATTGAAGGAGGGCAACTCATGCCGATGAAGAATCCCCCGCACCCCGGCGGCTTCGTGCTCCGTCAATGCATCGAGCCTCTCGGCCTGACCATTACGCAGGCGGCTGAGGCGCTCGGCGTCACCCGTACGACCCTCTCAGAACTGGTCAACGAGAAGCGCGGAATCTCTCCCGAGATGGCGGTGCGTTTGTCACAGGTGTTCGGCGGCAGCGCGGCGGCCTGGCTCACCCAGCAGGCGCACTACGACCTGGCGCATGTGAGGACCGATCGGATCAAGCTGAAGCGAGCTGAGGCGATGGTTCTTCAACGCTGAACGCGGCGGCCTCTTTCGTTCACATCTCTTCGGGGCTCCAACACCTTGTAAGCCATATAATCCACGCGGGGCACCTATGGTGAGCAGGGGGGAACTGGAGGCGTTGCCGCGCTGGGCGCGCGTGGCTCTGGTGGCGCGCAGCGCCATGCGCCTGGCCCCTCGTTTCCGTCCCGGCGCGTTGCGGACCCCGCAGGGCGCCAAGGCCGACTATGAAACGGTAGAAGTCTGCGGCCTGCTGGCGGCGCTGGCGGCGGTGCATGGCCGGCAGCTTGATTCCGGACTGGCGCACACCGCGGTGCAGGCGGCGGTCTCCGCGATCGGCGCGCCCAATCGAGTGCCGCTGACGCCCGAGGATCACGCCATGAGCCTGGCGGCGCTGGCGGTGCGGATGTCCGCGGACAGCACCGCGGCCGACGATATCGATGACCCCGCCGCGCGCCATGACTACCAAGTGCTGGCTGGATGTGGCCTGAACGGCGATCATCAGGCGGTTCCGCGCGAGTTCTTCCATCACCCTCTGTGGACGACGCCTCCGGACTGGGGTCCGGTGTGGGAGTCCTGGAAGACCGCCCTCGACGAACACGGCCTTTCCCGTATCCACGAGCGTTACAGCGCTGCCGGGCTCGACTGGGAGCAGGCCCAGCAGTGCGCCGAGGACTGGGCGCGGGACAACGTCAAGACCTTCCACTCCGTGCAGGCGGATCTCTCGGGAACGCCGGAAGCGATTGCCGCTGAACTGAAGGCTCACGCCGATTCGCTGCTGGCGGTGATCGACGCTGGACCGGCAGCCGGTGCGCCCGCTCCGATGGTGTTGGCCGTTGAAGGTCCGCCCAGTTCCGGCAAGGCGATCGTGGGCCGCATGTTGCAGCGCCGCCTGGAGGCCAAGCCTGCCGCCGCTTCCGACGTACCCCACCGCACTTGCTGGTTCAAGGCGTGGCGATACGATGAGGAAGACTCGCTTTTTCCGTCCCTGCTCGGAGACTTGGTGCGTGCCTGCGATCGGCACCGGCCGCTCTGGCGGCGGTTCTTCCGGCCACGCGCTTGGGGTGTGCTGCTGCCTTCCGAGCGCCGTCAACGGATTGGAGGGATCGTCTTTCTGGCCAGTCTCGTGGCCGCCACTCTGTTCTTTGGGCTGCTGACTCTGCGCCCCGGAGCCGTCTGGAAGGGGATTCTGTTCGACATTTTCGATCATACCGTGGGCGCGGTCTTCGCCAAGACCTGGCTGCTGTGGCTGGGACTTCCGATGGCGGCGGCGGTGATCGCTCACTACTTTGGAATCGCGCGCCCCACGGCGCCGGCAACGGCTGCTTTCGTAGAGGACCCGCCGAGCGCAGAGGAGGCGCCGGGGACCTGGGACGCGATCCGCCAGGAAGTCGCGCACTTGCTCGACGAGACCGTTCCCGCCGGCTGCCGCATGGTGGTGTTCCTCGAGGACCTGGAGCGGTGCCGCCCGGCCCATACGGTTGATCTGCTGAACTCGCTGGGAAAACTTCTGGCCTTTCCCCAAGTGGTGGTGGTTCTGCTGGCCGACCGCAACACGATTGCCGGCGGGCAGCCTGCCGCTCGGCTGGCCGGGCTCCAGCCGCTGGTCCGTGGCGCGGTCCAGTTGGCGGCGCACAAGGTGCGCCACGATCCGGAAGCGACGCTGGAGGCCGAGCCCCCGGCATTGGAGGAGGCGTTCGTCATCGCCTTCTCGCGGAGGTTTCGCGGTGCGATGACCCTGGGGCAGGTGGTCCGCCGCTCGCTGAAGGTCCGGCCGCGCTGGCTGTATCCCTACGTTCTTTTGGGATGGGCGATCTTTGCCCTGCCGGCGGCAATATATATGCATGCGGAGAACTGGGCCTGGCCGGCGGCCTGTCCGCGCCGCTTCACTCATCCTGGAGCGCTTTCCAGAATCTTGCGCTGGCTCCTGGTGCTGACGGTCCTGGGGAGCTTCGCGGTCTGCGTGACCCAGGGTGTCGGAGCCTGGATCAACGCCTTGAATTGGACGGTCCTGACCCCGGGCCGGGAGATGCGGACCACCCGGGTGTTCTCCTCGATGCAATTTCTCAACGTGGCACTGATGGCGCTGCTCGGCTACGGGTACGGCTGGTGGGGCCGCCGCCAGGAGCG
>CAYPHP010000440.1:0-4381 GCA_964410045.1 uncultured Acidobacteriota bacterium
CGCGTAGCCGCCAGGGCGCAGGCCGAGCTTTTCGATCTCCGCCGTGCCCGCGGCTTCCGGCGGCGACGCGCCATAGGGAATGAAATTCGAGGCCTTTCCGAAGCGTTCGCGATAGTAGCTCTGGATCGTGCGCGCGTCGGTGACGATGGCCGTGGGCAGAAACGTGGAGAGCCACTCCGACATCGCGTACCATGCGCGGCCGAGCGCGTTCCACTTGCGCCGCTTGCGCTCCAGACCATCCACGTTCACCAACGTTTTCATTCCGGCCACGCGCGGGATCCAGGAGAACAGGCTGTTGGCCGCGTTGCAGATCAGCACGGCCTGTTCATCGCGCCCGGCCACGTGAAATACGGAGAGGAAAGTGTGCGCCACCGTATCGAGGTACTTGTGCCGGATCGTCGGCAGGAAGATGAGACGCACGCCGCGATACGCGTCGCCGTCCGGGCGGTAGGCTACTCCGTGCGCGCGGCAGTAGACCGTGACGCGATGGCCGCGCTTGGCCAGCCGCGTCGACAGCTCTTCCGCAAACGTCTCGAAGCCGCCGTAGGAGGCGGGGATTCCGCGTGTGCCGAGAATGGCCAAGTTCATGTGCGGGAGGAAGACAAGGCCGGAGTACGCGCCGGCTCGGCAGCGGCCTCACGCTGGAACCAGCGAGCGATCTCCGCGTCGCTGGCCTTTCGCCGTTCCTGAATCCAGCGCCTCTTCTCCCAGGCGCGTTTCCATTGCTTGCGCAGCAGACCGAACGCCGGGAGCGAACTGTGTTCCACCAGCAGGCAGTATCCGACCACACAGAGATCGCGCCAGGTGATAGCCAGCCAGTGCCGCCGGTAGAGATCGCCGGTCATGTTCTTGATCCGGATCAGAAAACGGTTCTTCACCGAATGCATGTTGATCGCTGCCGGCAGCGCCCGGCGATTGGACGGCAAACAGGTCCGGACGTGGTAGCCGCGCGCCGAAGCAACGTACAGGCATTTCCAACCCAGCAATTGCGCGCGCCAGGCCACGTCGGCGTCTTCGCGGTAAGCGAAGAAATCCTCGTCGAAGAACCCGCCCGCGGGACTGATGGCCTCGATCATCTTCCGGCGATAGAGCGCCGCGGCACCGGTGGCTCCAAAGACGTACTCGGTGGCGGCGTACTCGCCATGATCGGGCTGCCTGCACCCGCGGTCCAGATGGCGCAACTCCGGAGTGAAGTACATGCCCGTGGAATCGAGATGACGGCTGGCGGAAGTGTCCAGATTCTCCGGCATCGCCAGCAAACGGCCGCAGACGGATCCGATCGCCGGATCGTCCTGCGCCTCCGTTTCCGCCAGCAAGCGGGAGATGAAATCGGGAGCCAGGATGGCGTCGGGATTCAGCGCCAGGACCCATTCGCCTCGGCTGTGGCGGATGGCCAGGTTCTGCCCTCCGGCGAATCCCAGGTTGGCCTCACTGGGAATCAGCGTGATTTTTGGGGCGTAGCGCTCGAGTTCGGCGCGAGTGCCGTCGCTCGATGCGTTGTCCACCACGACCACTTCCAGCGCCGCGTGGTCCTGCGCGAACACACTTTCCAGGCAGGCGGCGATGAAGCCGCGACAGTTGTAAGTGACGATGGTCACGCTGACCAGGGTGTTCATGCGCTCCATGCCATGCGAATCACCGCGCCAAAAGCTCGCGCTCGGGAAGAATCGGCGCGGAGGGCAAACGCCGCCATCCGCGCGCCGGCTCCGGCGCTGATGATCAGGCGCATCTGCAGCGCGGCGGCGAAACCGAGGTTCTTCCTTACATAGTAGAGCAAGTTACGGTACCAGAACAGTTGACGCTGCGCGAAATCCACGCTGGCCAGCGAGTGCGCGCCAACGTGCCGGAATCGGCAGCGCGGCTCAAAGACCACGCCCAGCCCGATCTGTTTCAAGCGCCGGCAGAAGTCCACGTCTTCAAACCATAGCGGGTGGAAGCGCTCGTCGAATCCGCCTGCCTCGCGCCACGCGCTTTTACGGAACGCCAGGCAGGCGCCGGCCGGCTGCTCCACGTTCTGCGTCACCGTCAAGTCGAGATCGAGACACCGGTATCGCCGGTTGACCGGATTGCCGGGCCAGACGCTGTTCAATCCCAGAACTTCGAACGCCAGCGCCCAAAACGTCGGCAGACGGCGCACTGAGAAGCCGGCTTGCGGACGGCCTTCGCCGTCCACCAGAACGCCGGCGGCGGCGAACACGCTGGGCCTTGCCAGCGCGGCCTGCAAGGCGTCAAAACCCTCGAGCAATACGGTGTCGGGATTGAGCAGCAGCACCACGTCGCCGGTTGACGCCGCGACGCCCTGATTGGCGGCTGCCGCGAAGCCCCGGTTTTCCGGGTTGGCGATCACCACTGCGCCGGCCCGCCGCGCCGCGTCCGCCGACCCGTCCGCCGAGCCGTTGTCCACCACAATCCGTTCCAGGCCGCTCAGCGACCGCAGACATTCCTCAATATGCGCGCTCGAGTTGTAGGTCACCACCACCACTGAGATCATCGCTATTCATCGGGCACTTATGCGGCTACGGGCGGCTCTATCGTAGCATGCGGCTGCTCCAGGGGCCGGTTAACCAACACATTCGGTGGCGCTTGCGGCTCGGTGGCTTCGTTTTGTAAGTCTGTGGAATCCGTGTAATCCGTGGTTTCTTCCGCCTCCGGCTCCGCCTCGGCCCTTTCGGCCTGCAGGTCGCGCAGTTCTTGCAGGTTGCGGTAGAAGCTGCGCTCCAGCGACGTCTCATAGCGGTTCAGGCGGCTGAGCTGTTGGGTTGCCAGGTCTTCGCTGGACGGCAGCAACCCGGCTTCGATCTGGCCGACCCGGCGCAAACGCCAGGCGATCCCGATGATGCGTTCGGCGAGAAACTCTTCGAGGGGTCCGGCCGGCTTGAGTTCCTCGATCCATCGCTCCGTGTAGGTGTGAAACTCGTCCCGGTCTTCGGCGGGCACCACCGGCATGCGGGCCGAAAGCCCGTGCTTGACGGCGTTCATGGAGGCAATGTTCTTGCCCTCGGGCGTGCGGGGCCCGGTGCTTTTTCGGGCGTTCCTTCGATTGGCAGCTACCTTAGCTGTGGAAATCATGGTCATGCTCCTTGGGGATGAAATAGGGCTCCCAGGAAGGAGGGGGCAGGTGGGCGGCCAAACGGCAACCCGTTTCGCTGCAACAAGGCGGTTGCACCACAATTGGGCGTTTTCACGCACCCCCCTGGGTGGGATCACCCGGTTGACAAACGTCAATAATTAAGTTACATATTAACTATGAAGAAGCCAAAGAGACGCCGTTTTCCCCGTTCGCTGCGGCCGCCCTGGAAGCGCTGGCGGCGCATGGAACAGGCGGTCCTGATGGCCGCGGCCACCGGGTGGATGCGCATCCTGCTGGAGCGGCGCAAGATCAGCCGCGCCGAGCTGGCCCGGCGGATCGGCAAGTCCAAGCCGTACGTCACCCAGCTCCTGCGCGCGCCGTCCAACCTGACCCTGCGCACCCTGGCCGACGTGGCCTGGGCGCTGCACGCGCGGTTCACCCTGCACGTCGCGGTGCCCTTCGCCGAGCGAGTCAAGATCAAGCCGCGGCCGCGGAGAAAGCGTCGTCGCCGGTAGGTCCGGACGTCCACGGATTTCGCAGATTACGCAGAACCGGCGGTAGAATTGGGTTAGGCATGAGTCGATTAACCCATCTCGTTACGATGGCCTTGTGCCTCACCTTCCAGCCGATCGAAAGCCAAGTACGTGGCCGAGTCCGGGACCAAGCTGGAGCGCCAATCGCCGGCGCGACCGTTATTCTGAAGTCGTCGCCAGGCGACAAGGAGATGGCCAAAGTTGTTACCAACGACAATGGTGCGTATTCGCTCAAATCCGGTCTGGGCGAGTATTCGATTGAGGCTTCCGCCAAATGCTTCAAGACTGTCCGCTACAGGCCCTTCTCCACGATGAGTGGGCGGCTCCAGCGCTTCGACATTGTGCTCCCAATCGGATACTGTGGCGGAGACGTCTTCGAAATGCCAGGTCCGCCGCCTTTGGACGTCTGTGATGTGCTGTCAGACCTGCCGAAGTACAGAAACAAGATAGTAACGATTCGCGGAGAATTCATCGTCTCCGGTCACGGCACGGTCTTGACGCGAGACAAGTGTCCACAACCCCTCATCACCTCCGCTCACGTGTGGCCGACCATGATCTCGCTGGAGCCGTCGCCGAATCCCGAGTCGTGCCGGAAGGCCATGTCAACAGCCCCTCCCGGCGCCCAGTTCTGGGTCACCGTTGTCGGGCGGCTGGAACCTCGCGAACATTTCGAAATGGTACTGCGGGGCGATGGGAAGACCGTACCCAACGGCTTTGGTCACCTGAACGCGTATCCAGCTCAAGTCGTATATCACCAGATGAGGGAATGCACCTGGAA
>CAYPHP010000441.1:0-1698 GCA_964410045.1 uncultured Acidobacteriota bacterium
GCCGGCTCGCAGGAAGTCGGAGTCGAGCGAGAGGATCACTTCCGCTTCGGCGAAATGATAATGCGTTTCCACCGCATCGCCAAACGCAAGGCGCGCTCCGGCACGGACGTTGTCGGCGCCCGCGGGATCATATTGATGCCACCGCGCCTTAGGCAACTCCTTCAATAGGCCGTTCAATTGATCGGCGAGTGTCGGCGAAGTCACCGTACCGGTCAGGATGCGCAGGCGCTCGCCTTGGTTGGCCTTGATGGTGTTGCGCTCGCCCGTGAGCATTGCCAGGAACGAAACCCAACTGCTGATCAGGCCCAGGTGCGTCACCGACCCGGAGCGGTCCGGATCATAAAGATCGAGGATCGAGGCTTGGGTCGCGGTATCGGTCGCGCCCATGCTGCCCGGATGATCGGGATTGCCTTCAATCTTGGTGGGCCGCCCCATGTTGCTTTCCACCAGCACGCCGCTGGCGATGCCGTTCTGCTGGAACGCTGTGGCGAAGAACAGCGGCTTGCCCGGGACCATCTGCTCAGGAGGATTCACATAGGGAACGATCTTGTGCTGCGGAGACGTGCACGCGGTCAGCCCGGCCATAGCGATGGACGCGCCCATCACCTGCAGCACTTGGCGGCGGTTCACCGCCTGGGCAAAGCCGTCGGCATGCTGCGGGAACTCCTGCTCCAGGAAGTCGCTGAACTCCTGGGTCTCGGCCAACTCCTCGAGGCCGCGCCAATACTCCCGGCCGCCCGAGGCCTTCAGCCGCTCCCGCACCGCATTGAGATCGATCGGTCCGCTCATGCTCATCGATGACACGTCGAACAGTTGGTCAGCTTCTGTATCTTGTATTCCTTCACCAAGCGCGCGCCCATCACCATCTGGTCTTCGTCTGGCTTCCAGGCCATGTCGTAGACGTGCTCGCGCGGGCGCACGTACTTCTCCGGCTGGCGATGGCAGTCCAGGCACCACTCCATCTGCAGGGTGTTGACCTTCCAGATCAGCGGCATCTGGTCCACGCGCCCGTGACAGGAGGCGCATCCGATGCCTTTGGTGACGTGAATGCTGTGGTTGAAGTAGGCGAAGTCGGCCAGCTTGTGGACCTTGTTCCATTCCAGCGATTGGCCGGACCGCCAGCTTGATCGGACCGGCTCCAGCATCGGGCTGTCGGCCCAAACCTGGGAATGGCAGCCCATGCAGGTCTTGGTGGCCGGGAAGCCGGCGAAAGCCTGCGTCTCCACCGTGGTGTGGCAGTAACGGCAATCGATGCCGATGCCGCCGACGTGATGCTTATGTGAAAACGGAACTGGCTGCTCGACAGCCTCGCCTACGCCGGTCAGGTATGCGGAACGGCTAAACGTCGCGCCCAGCCATCCCACCATGGCCAGGATGACCACCGCTCCATAAATGGAGACTCGCGAAATCGTGTTCGTGCTGCGATGAAAAACTTGCATAGCCGACCGGCACACACACGCACCGCTCTAACAGCCACACAACCGTTCCTACATCCTGTCTCGGGTAGACAGAACCCCGGCCCAGACCTTCACCACGCACATTTGAGGCAATATCAAACCACAACTCGCCCCGTGCATCAACACCTGTTTGACAACTCCGGCGCAGTTCAGCAAAGCTGTACTTTGGCGATCCCCAACAGACCATGAGAATAGACCGCGGCTACCTGACCCAAACGCTTTCCGACCTGGTGCGCATCAA
>CAYPHP010000441.1:1708-4372 GCA_964410045.1 uncultured Acidobacteriota bacterium
TCAACTCGGTGAATCCGACGCTGGTCCCGGGAGGCGCAGGGGAGGTGGAGATTGCGGCTTACGTGCGACGGTCGCTAGCCGGGTGCAATCTGCGCGTGAACACCTACGAGCCGCAACCCGGACGGGTGAGTGTCGTGGGCCGCTGGCCGGGCACCGGTAACGGCAAGTTCCTCATGCTCAACGCTCACTACGATACGGTGGGCGTGGAAGGCATGAGCGAGCCTTTTTCGGGCGCTGTGCGCGACGGCCGCGTCTACGGACGCGGCTCCTTTGACATGAAAGGAAGCCTGGCGGCTTCAATGACCGCGGTAAAGGCGCTGGCCGACGCCGGCGTGACTCTCGGCGGCGACGTGATGGTGGCCGCGGTGGCTGACGAAGAATATGGAAGTATCGGCACGGCCGACCTGGTGGCCCGCCATCGCGCCGGACATCTGCGGGTCGACGGCGCCGTGGTCACCGAGCCCACCGCACTGAAGATCTGCGTCGCCCACAAGGGTTATCTGTGGATTGACGTGGAGACCGACGGCCGCGCCGCGCACGGCAGCAAGTTCGAGCAAGGCGTGGACGCCAACATGCGCATGGGACGCTTTTTGGCGGAGCTGGAGAAACTGGAGCAGGCGCTGCGCAACGGTCCGGCGCACCCCCTGGTGGGTCCGCCGTCGCTGCATGCCGCGCTGATCAGCGGCGGCTCCGGCCTGAGCACTTATGCCGCCGCGTGCAAGCTGCAGATTGAGCGCCGCACCGTGCCGGGTGAGACCGAAGCCAAGGTCATGGCCGAGTTGCAGGCAATCGTGGATCGCCTCCACGCGGCCGACGCCACGTTCATTGCCCGCGTCAAACCTTTCTTCGTGCGTGATCCTTTTGAAGTACCACGAGAGGCCCAGATCGTCCAGGCGGTGGACAGGGCGGTCCGCAAGGTCGTCGGCAAGGCTCCGGAGTATTTTGGCGATACGCCATGGATGGACGCGGCCCTGCTATCGGCCGCGGGCATCGAGGCCGTGGTCATCGGTCCGGCCGGGCAAGGCGCTCACGCCGACGTGGAATGGGTGGATGTGGAGTCCTGCGTGCAGCTCGCCCAGATCCTGGTAGAAGTGGCGATGGAGTACTGCAAGTGAGTATTAGCCACCGAGACACCGAGGGCACGGAGAAGACTCGAACAATGGCTCCGGTCTCGGTGACCTCGGTGCCTCGGTGGCAAAAACGATGACCTCCGCGCTGGCCGCCGAAGCCACGGCGTTTCTGAAAGGCAAGATCCGCCGGACGCCAGTCGAGCCATCCGCAGCGCTCTCGAAGTTGTGCGGCGTGCCGGTGTGGCTGAAGCTCGAGTCACAACAGATCACCGGATCGTTCAAGTTGCGCGGCGCATGGTTCAGCATGTCGCGCCTGAGCGCGACGGAACGCCAGGCCGGCGTGGCGGCGTGTTCCGCGGGCAATCACGGCAAGGCGGTAGCATATGCGGCGCGGGAAATGGGTATCCCAGCGACCATCTATGTGCCCAACTCGGTGGACGAATCCAAGCACCGCGGGATGTTGGAACTGGGAGCGGAAGTGAAGCTTTCGGCCTTCCCAGGCTACGACGACACGTTGGTGTGGGCCGAGATCGAAGCGCGCCGCGCCGGTCTGACCTTTGTTTCCGCGTTCGACGACCCCGCGATCATCGCCGGAAACGGCGGATCACTGGCGCTGGAGATTCTCGAAGATTTGCGGGAGGCCCGCACGTTCGTGCTTCCCGTCGGTGGCGGCGGCATGGCCGCCGGCGCGGCCGTGGTGGCCAAGGAACGATACCCCGACGCGGTCATCATCGGATGCCAGCTTGAAGCATCACCGGCTTTGAAGATGTCGCTGAAGCGCGGCGAAGCGGTCACGCGTCTGCCCGCCGTCGAGACTCTGGCTGGTGGTCTCGAAGGCGGCATCGGCGCCCAGCCGTTTGACCTGCTCCGCACTCGGATCGACCGCGTGGCCTTGCTGACCGAGGGAGAAATCTATCAAGCGGTCCGCTGGATGCTGGAATACCATCAGCAACTGATGGAGCCGTCGGCGGCGGTCACCGTGGCTGCGCTGGTTACCGGCAAGGCCGGCAAGCTGGCATCGCCAACCGTGGTGGTGATCAGCGGTCGCAACATGAGCGTCGCGGCGATGAAAAGGATTCTGGGCTGATGCGAATCATTCCCAGATCCGCGTTGGAACAGGCTCTTGTGCCAGCTCGTGTGCTGGAAGCCATGCGCGACGCGCTGATCGCCCAGGCGCGCGGCGAGTGCCAAACGCCGATGCCGATGCACCTGGAGATTCCTGCCGAAAGCGCGGAAGTTCACATCAAGTCCAGCTACCGGCGGGGAGGGAAGTACTTCGTCCTGAAAGTGGCCTCGACTTTTCCCGGCAATCTGGCGCGCGGCCTCTCGACCGGGAGCGGCATGATGCTGCTGTGCTCGGCGGAAACGGGCGAACCCGTGGCGCTTCTCGACGACGGCGGACATCTGACCGACGTTCGCACTGCGGCGGTAACCGCGATGGTGGTCCGCGAGCTGGGCCGCCGCGACACCGTGTTGGGCATCCTCGGCAGCGGCATTCAGGCTCGTCTGCAGGCCGCTTGGCACGCACAGGTCCTGGACCTGAAAGAAATCTGGATCTGGGGCCGCACGCCGGAGCGCGTCGAGCAATGCCGCC
>CAYPHP010000442.1:0-2265 GCA_964410045.1 uncultured Acidobacteriota bacterium
CAGAGGAAGAAGGGCGTTTACTTCTTCTCCGCGGGCACGCGGCCCTTCAGTTCTTCGAACCAGTTCTGCACTAGATTCAACTGCGTGGGCGCTGATTCGACATTCGACTTGATCATCAGAAACCGTCCATCGGAAGCTACGTCGTAGTTGGGGATGAATGGATAAATCCCCTTTTCGTATCGTCCTTCGAAGAGCAGTGTGGGCTTGGAGGCGCGGAACTCCGGTTGCGTGACCACTGCCACGGCCATCATCTTGTCTTGGTTGCGGTAGAAAATCTCCTTGCCGTTCTGCGCCCAAACTGGCTGGACGCCACCCTCAGCCGAGACTTGCGATTTGGCGCCGGAACCGGGGTACCCCTGAATGTAAACCTCCTCCCGTCCCGACTCATCGGACGTATAAGCGAGCCAGCGACCGTCAGGAGAGAACATGGCCCCGCCTTCGTTAAACGGAGTCTGGAGGAATGGCCGAGGCTTGCGGTCGCCGTCCATTGTCAAGATCCAGAGATCCCAACTCTTGCTGTCACCGCTGGAAGCGGCCAGCATCCGGCCGTCGAGAGACCATGAGCCGGGATACTCGGCGTTTCCGGTGGTAAGGCGTTCGGGGACCCCGCTCCCATCCGCCGGCATCCAAAACAGTCCCATTTGGCCGCCTACATTGGACCTGAAGGCCACACGTTTGCCGTCGCGGGTCCAACTAGGGGCCGGGACGCCCCCCGTCCGAAACAGCAGCATAGACGTATCGCGTTCCAGATCGTGAATCCACACTCCGGGTTTCCCCTCTTCAATACCCACGGCGAGTCGCCTACCCGTGGGGGATAGCTTGGGATTGACATAGCCGCGCGCAGGCGCCGGAATCGGTTGCGCAACGCCCTTGCGGTCTACCCAACAAAGTGTCGTGGCGGCTGCTCGTTCGCCTCCCGGCACAAAGAGGATACTTCCGCTCTTCGAAAGGCTGAACTGTGCAGCACCGGTGCCGGGATGCATGGCGACCCCTTCAATCATCGGGACCGGAGGACCGGTTACCTCAAGTCGCGTGACGTCAAAGGGGACCGCGAGCATTGTTCCGCCCCGAGCAAAAACCAGGAAGCCCGCCGCAAGATAGTGGCCATTTACACCGCCCTTGATCAGTACGCGCCGTTCCCCCGTCTTGAGAGACTGAACATCGATATGGGCGTCATCGATGCCCGCTCCGGTCCACACGGTGAAGAGCACCGCTTGGCCGCCTGGCAGGAGTTCTGGCCAGCGGTGGCTCATTTCTCCCGTGCTTAATGTGGTCACCTCTTCAGGTTGGACGCCACCGGCGGCTGCGATCCGAACCAAGCCGGACGGCGTGCGTGGGCTGAACACGATGGTGTCATCAAGCCCCCAACTGGCTCCGCGGGGCAGTATCGCATCGGCCAGGGTAAAGGGGGTTCCACCACTCAGAGACACCTTCTTAAGCTTGCCTCCGGCAAAGAATCCGAGCCACCGGCCGTCGGGCGAAAAGAACGGACCATCCGCGTCCTCGGTGCCGGGAATCGGAGTCGTCTCAAAGCGATCCAGCGCCCGCAAAAAGAGCCGGCTGGTGACGCCCCGCCCCGCCCGGTACACCAGTCGCGTGCCGTCGGGAGAGAAGGCCATTGCCGGTTGCCGGTCGAGGATCAGTTTCTCTCCCGGTGGAAGCGACACCGTCACCCGTGTAACCGTCGATGGCGCGGGTGTCGTGTGGCGCCGCAAAGCCCAGACCACGACACAGGTAAGCAGCGCCACCAGACTGAGCAGCACGGCCCGTTCCCGGTTCCGAGGCTGAGGTAGCGCAACGGTGGGTTCTGCCGCCGGCGCGTCCATCTCCAGGCGCGCATCCCCGATGTCCCTCAGCCGGTTCTTGGGATCCTTCTGCAGGCATCTCTTCAGAAGGTTTCGGATGTTGGCTGGTGTGCTCTCGGGCAACGCCTGCCAGTCCGGCTCTCGCTCTAGGATTTTCGCCACAGAGTCGGAGACCGTCGCGCCGCCGAAAACCTGAATTCCTGTCAATGTCTCGTAGAGCACGCAGCCGAAGGCCCAGATGTCGGTACGCTTGTCTACGGTCTTCCCGCGGGCCTGCTCCGGCGACATGTAGGCGGCCGTGCCCAGGATGGTTCCCACGCGCGTCGTTGCCGCCGCGGTCAGCGTGGGAGAATCCGAAGTTGAAGGTGCTGCTTGTTCTTCGGCCATGGCCTTGGCCAGCCCGAAATCCAGCACCTTCAATTTGCCTTCGGGGGTGACCTTGACGTTGGCCGGCTTCAGA
>CAYPHP010000442.1:2275-4370 GCA_964410045.1 uncultured Acidobacteriota bacterium
TTCGTGGGCGTACTCGAGCGCATCGGCAAGTTGATGAGCGAGACCCAAGGCTTCCGCAATTGGCAACGGCCCATGGAGCGCCTCACCTTCGACCAACTCCATGATCAGGGCGCGCTCTTCGACGCCGTAGATGGCGGCGATGTTGGGATGATTCAGCGAGGCCAGCACCTGCGCCTCACGCTCGAAGCGGGACAAGCGCTCCGCGTCCTTGGCGAACGCGTCGGGCAGTACCTTGATCGCTACGTCGCGATTCAGCTTGGCGTCGCGCGCGCGATAGACCTCTCCCATGCCGCCCGCGCCCAGCGGTACGAGAATCTCGTAGGGTCCCAAGCGCGTTCCAGCAGGAAGAGGCATAAGAAATGGGCCAGGAATTATGGTGGGAGTCTAGCTCATTGAAGCCAAGAAGACTACCTGGTTTCGACAGTGGTCTCAGACCACCAGTTGGCGGAAGCTGAAAGGCATGGCAACCGTTCGCTTGGTGAACGGCTCCGTGCGGCAAGCAGAAGTACACTGGTATGAGGCCCATGGCGTCGAGCGTAGGGCATGGAAGATCAAGCGGTTTGTGGATTGACAACCATGACGACGGAAAAGCAGTGATTCGTGCTCTGTGTTCGAAGCAACGGAGCAGACGACTTGGAAGCACGGAAGCTATATCAGATCCTTCCCGACAAGGGCCGCCTCGCTCGAAGACTATGTGCGCATGGTCGACGAGTCGGGAGAGGACTATCTCTATCCGGCAGACTACTTCGTTCCTGTGCGCCGATCGACACGCTCAAGCTCGTAAAGTGACCATCTGGTTTTGTTTCTCGTGCGAAAGAGCCGCGACCGTCAGGGAGCGGTTGCGGACAGGGAAACACCGCTTGCTGTCGCGCGCGGCTCTATCGGAGGGGAGACGAGTTCACACCACCAGCATGCAATCCCCATAGCTGAAGAAACGATATCCGCCGTGATCCACCGCGTGGCGATAAGCGCGGAGGATCAGGTCCTGGCCGCCGAAGGCGCAGACCAGCATCAGCAGCGTCGAGCGGGGAAGGTGGAAGTTGGTGAGCATGCCGCCGACGACGGAGAACTGAAAGCCAGGGTAGATGAACAGTCGCGTTTCTCCCGTGCCGGTGGACTCCAGGGTCCGCACCGTCGTGGTGCCGACTGCGATGATTCGGCGGGCTCGCTGAATCGCCGCGGCGGCATCCGCGGAAATATGAAAACTCTCCGCATGCATGACATGGTCTTCCACGCGCTCGGCGTGGATCGGTTGGAACGTCCCCAGGCCCACGTGTAGAGTGATCTCGGCAATCTCGATGCCGGCCTCGCGCAGCCGTTCGAACATGGCCGGCGTGAAATGCAAGCCGGCGGTCGGCGCCGCGACCGAGCCGGGCTGACGGGCATAGACGGTCTGGTAAGACTCGGCGTCTGCCGCTTGGTCAGGACGGTGGATGTACGGCGGCAGCGGGACGTGCCCGATGCGGTCGAGCAGCGCCAGAAAATCGCCGGTGAAATGGAATCGTAACGTCCGCTCGCCGAACTCGCCGTGTTCGAGGACCTCGGCTTCCAAACCTTCGTCGAAGAACAGCCGCTCGCCAACGCGGATCTTGCGACCCGGGCGGACCAGGGCGTGCCAAGTGTCCGCGGAAAGCTGCCGGGTCAGGAACACTTCCACCTGCCCTTTGAGGAAATCCCGCGACGCTGGATTGTGCGGGCTCAACGGCTGTGCTCGAACCCCGGCGCGATGTCCGAACAAGCGTGCCCGGATCACCCGCGTGTTGTTTACCACCACGAGATCGCCGGCCCGCAGCCATCGCGGCAACTCGCGAAAGGCGCTGTCATGCAGAGCGCCGGTCGCCCGCTCCACCACCAGCATGCGGGCAGCCTCGCGGTCGGCCAGCGGCTGCTGGGCGATCCGCTCCGGCGGCAGGGAATAGTCGAAATCCGAGACGAGCATCGTGGTCCATCCCAGTGTAAGTCGAGCGACCTTTCAACCTCCAAACTTACTGATATACTCGCGGCGATTGGCCATGCGGGTCTGGTGGAAGCGCGGTGCGGTCGGGCTGGCGATGCTTGCCGTGGCGGGCGTGTGGATCTTCTGGCAAGCTTCGCG
>CAYPHP010000443.1:0-4365 GCA_964410045.1 uncultured Acidobacteriota bacterium
CGTCGCCTATGGACCCCAAGAACGTCTGTTGGCGGAAGCCGCCGAGCAAGCCTTCGAGGAGATCGACCGCCTGGACGCCTTGCTCAGCAACTACAAGTCTTCGAGCGAGCTTTCCGAAGTCAACCGCACCGCGGCCAAGGGTCCAGTGCGGGTGACCCCGGAGTTCTTCCGTTTTCTGCAGACTTCGGACTACTTCCGCCGGGAGACCTGGGGGACCTTCGACATCGCCATCGGACGCGGACGCCTCTCGCTCGACTCGCGCAACTTCACCGTGGAGTTTACCGAACCGGACGTGAAGCTGGACCCCGGCGGGATCGGCAAGGGTCTGGCCTGCGACCGCGCTATCGAGATCCTGAAGGCGGCGGGGATCACCAGCGCGCTGGTCCATGCCGGGATGAGCACCATCAACGCTCTGGGGACGCCTCCCGGCCAGGCCGGCTGGGAAGTGAAGTTGCGTTCTCCTGCCTCCAAGGACGTCTCCGTGCTGACCGTGATGCTGAAGGACGAGTCCATGTCCACATCAGCAACCTACGAGAAGGGCCGCCACATTATTGACCCACGCACCCGGCGTCCTGCTGACAACAAGGTAACCAGCGCGACGTCCTTCGCTCCCACCGGCATCGAGAGTGATGCGGTCACCAAGTGCTTCTTCATCCTGGGCCGCGAAGGAGCGGCGCGATACATGCGCGCGCACAAGCAGGTTCGAGCCTTCCTCTGCGACCCGGAGTGCAGTTGGGTCAAGCCCTGACGCTCCCCCTAGAATCCCCTTGCGTCCGTTCCCGCAGCCGGGCAAACTAAGCACATGGTTCGCTGGGCTATTCTGGGTGCTATTGTGCTGTCCTTTTTCTGGGCCGAATCGGCGTTTGCCCCTGCTCAGTGCGGCGATCCCGGTCGACCTCCGCCTAGGGTCGCGGCAACTCCAAGCAACGTCACTTTCACGATTCCGGAAGGCGGCGGCGCGCAAAATACAAGCGTTACCCTCACCGACATTGGGGCCACCTCGAGTTGGAGCGGGACCGCGGATTCTGCGGGCTGGCTCTCCATTTCTCCGGGCTCCAGCGGGGCCATGTCGGCTTCGGCTTCCGACAACGTCACTTTGACGGCCAGCCCGGGCAACCTGGGGCTTAACAACTACGTCGGCAGCGTGACCATTACCCCAAGCGCCTGCGGTGCGACGGGTTCAGGTACCACCATTTCGGTCACCATGACCATCGTCGCTCAACCGGGCATCGCCCTCAGCGCCTCAGGCGGCGTGACCCTGACCCCCGGCGGCCCGGCGCAGACGGCGAACATCACCGTGTCCCGGACCAACTACACGGGAACGGTGACCCTGGCGGTAAATGGCCTGCCGAATCTGGTCACCGCGAATATCACCCAGCCGGGGACGGGAAACAGCGGGTCCATCGCCTTCACCGCCGCGGCGGGGGCCGCTGCGGTAACCGACTTATCGATCGGCGTGGTCGGTTCGGGCGGTGGAGTGTCCTCGTCCGGGACTAATCTGCGATTGACCGTCAGCGCCAGCCCTCCGGTACTGGCCGTCAGCGCCACGTCCTTGAGTTTCAGCGCCGCTGCCGGCGTCACGCCGCCGGCCCAGACGTTCCAGGTGACCAATACCGGAAGCGGAGCGTTGGGCTGGTCGGGCTCGATCAGTGGGCCGTTTTCCTTCAGCCCCACAACCGGCGTCGCTCCCACCACCGTGTCAGTGACGCCCACGGCGCAGGCCCAGCCCGGAAACTATTCCGGTACGCTGACCATCACCGCGCTGCCCACTTCCGGCGCGACGGGCAGTCCGAAAACCGTGCAATTGACTTCGTCGGTGGGTGTGCCCAGCGTCCCGACCGGCGGGATCGTCAGCGGAGCCACCTTCGCCAGGGAAGCCATCGTGGGAGCCAATGGCATCGCATCTTTGTTCGGGACCGGCCTGGCGTCGGGAACGTTCGCCGCCGATCGGATTCCCCTGCCCACAACCTTGGGTTCAACCCAGGTTCTGGTGAATGATCTGCCCGCGTCGCTCTTCTTTGTGTCCGCCGGGCAGATCAACTTCCAGGTGCCTTGGAACTTCCTGGGAATGACTTCGGTGAGCGTGGTAGTGGTGAACGGCAGCGTCCGCTCCACGCCAGTCAACGTGACGATGAGGGACGCTGTGCCTGGGATTTTCACCTTGAACAATCAAGGGACCGGCCAGGGAGCCATCCAGATCGCCAACACCGCGACCTTTGCGGCTCCGGCCGGGAGCGTCCCCGGGGCCAGCGCGCAGCCCGTGCCGCGCGGCGGATTCATCACTATTTACTGCACCGGTCTGGGCGACGTGAACAATCGTCCAGCCAATGGAGCAGCATCAGCGGGCGAAACCACCAGGGTCACCCCGACCGTGACGATCGGAGGGGCCGCGGCGAGCGTGACCTTCGCGGGCCTGGCGCCGGGCTTCGTGGCGCTCTATCAGGTAAACGCGCAGGTACCGACGAATGCTCCGACGGGCGATGCGATAGAACTGGTGGTGAGGGTCGGCAGCGTCGCCTCCAACACCGTGACCATCGCGGTGCAGTAAGGTCAAAAGCCAACCAGAACCGGCTCCATCTCCAACTTCACGGCGAACTTGTCTTGCACGCGATCCTGGATCTCGCGGGCCAGGGCCAGGACGTCCGCAGCGGTCGCGCCGCCGCGATTCACCAATGCCAGGGAGTGTTTGCTGGAGATGCCCACCGCGCCCCGCCGCCAGCCACGCGGGAATCCGGCGTTTTCCACCAGCCAGGCGGCTGCTACCTTCACGAGCCCGCCGGGTTGCGGCCAGTGCACGGAGCCGGGAGGCGCGGAGTCCACTATCGGATTCTTGAAGAACGACCCTGCACTACGGCAGTCCTCGTCGCCGTCGACAATCAGCATGGCTTTGCGATGGCGGATGGCTCGGACCGCTTCGCGCGTCTCGGCAAGCGTCGCCGCGCGTCCGGCAAAGTGCTTCTTCAAGTCCGCGTATTCGATGCGCGGTTCCCCGCCCTGCTTTAGGCGATAAGCCACTCGCAGCACGATGTAGTGTCCGCGCTCGGTAGTGTTGAAGATGCTCTGCCGGTAGCGGAATCCGCAAGCGGCGTTGTCCAGATCCACGACGCGCCCGGTAGTGAGATCGAGCGCGCGGACCTTCGTGACAGTCTCGGACACATCCTGGCCGTAGGCGCCCACGTTCTGCACCGGCGTCCCTCCGACGCTGCCAGGGATGCCGCTGAGGCACTCGATTCCGGCATAGCCGGCAGCTACGGCCCGCGCGACCAGAGCGTCCCAGTCTTCACCCGCGGCAGCCTCGAACACGTCGCCCTGCTGCTCGACGCCGCGCAGCGCGACGCGCAGGACCAGTCCCGGCCACCCGGCATCGGCGATCAACACATTGCTACCGCCGCCCAGCACGAACATCGGGAGTTGCCGCGAGGCGGCCCAGTCAACGCCCTCGCGGACCTGGTCTTCCGTGGATGCTTCGAGGAAATAGCGCGCCGGACCTCCGACCTTCAAGGTGGTCAGCGGCGCAAGCGCGACGTCTTGGCGGATCACGCGGCCAGGTACTTGTCGCGGCAGGCCATGGAGCAGAAGTGCTCCTCGTGGCCCCGCACCAAGGCCTTCACGGATTGCGCGGTGGCCACATAGGCTCCGCAGACCGGATCGCGCCGCGTTTCAACGGACGCCGGGTGGCCGGCTGGCGTGGGTTGGGTGGAGGAAGCCTGGCCCGCCCGCATGAACTTGAAGTACACCCACTGGACGAGCATCCGCGCCAGCGCCAGAAGCAGCACGATCCCCAGCAGCCGGATTAGGAATCTCAGCACTTACTGCTTCTTCTTGGGCGCCGCCTTCGGCCGCTCGCTCTTGATCTCGGTTTGCAGCGTGCCGCCCAACGTTGCGATCATGTCCTTGGAGGTTTGCGCATAGGGACCTGCGGGTTGTAGTTCCAGGTATTTCTGGAACGCCTCAATGGTTCCGGGCGCCGGAGTGCTCTTGCCGGTCTTGGCGTCGAACTGCACTTTGCCCATCAGGGCGATCCCCAACTGGTACTGAGCCTCGGCGTAGCTGGGGTCGGCGGAGATGGCCATCCGAAACGCCTCGGCAGCCTCATCCACCTTGCCGGTGTTGGTCAGCACGGCTCCCAGGTTGTAGTAGAACTTGGCGGCCTGGGTGGGATCGAGTTGGGCGGCCTTGGTCAGCTCGGCCTTGGCTTCGTCCAGACTGCCCATTTGGACCAGCGCCAGTCCGTAGTTGTTGTGATAGCTGGCGTCGTCGCCTTTTAGCTCGATGGCCTTCTTATACGCGTCCACGGCAGCCTTCAGCAGACCAGTACGCTCCTCGCCGGCCTTGGTCTTCGAGAGGCAGACGCAGGCTTCGGCC
>CAYPHP010000444.1:0-4358 GCA_964410045.1 uncultured Acidobacteriota bacterium
CCGCCGCGCATCCTGCAGGTGGCCGCGAAGTTCAGCTTCTAGCTGGAGATTGGGGTAGTTCGAAGAGCCGGGAGCAACCCTCCCGGCTCTTTTCTTTTGGAGTGCGGTGGCTTGCCTCCGCCTTGGACCGATGGGGACAGCCTGATCCGTCCCCCATCTTCCGATCGAGGAGCGAGCTAGAGATACTTCTTCAGGAACGCCAGCATGCGCTTTTGCCCGTCGATCTGCGCATGGCGATTGCCCTCTTCCGTTCCGCCCAGACGCGTGACGTTGTCGCGGACGTAGGAAATGCCGTGACCCGCGTTGTCGTAGGCCACATGCTCGTAGAAGTGGCGAAAGCGCTGGCTCTTCAGCCGCGCAACGATCGCCTCGCACATCTCCGTGGACGGCCAGATCTTGTCGTCCCGGCCGCTGAGCAGCAGCACCGGACCGCGGATGCGTTCCACCGGAATCGCCGCCTCGCGAACCGCTTCTTCTTGCCGCAGACTCAAGGTGTAGATCTCGCGGAGATCCATCGAGCGGTCCCAGGGCGCGTAAGGTACAAACGGGAGCGGCTGGCCATGCTCACCCCACGACGAGATCTTGGGGAACCCCTTGCCGATGCCTTGAAACACGACGGAGCTGGGGACCGAGGCGACCACCGCGCGGATCTCGGGCATGCGCGACGCCAGCAGCAGCACGGCTTCTCCGCCCTTGGAGTATCCCACTGCGGCGATCTTCTTGGAGTTCACCTTCGGATGGGCGCGCAGGTACTTGACGGCCGACGCAAAGTATTCGAGCGGGATGCGGTCGAGTTCCGGCGGCAGACCCTCGATTCCGAAGTAGGCGACCACCAGCGCGGCGTAACCCTCTTTCGCGAGCACCGCGGCCACGGAGTCTTGCCGGCCGAATCCGCCGTCAGAACCCGCCAGCAGGATCACCCCGGGAACCCGACCGGCGCGGTCCTGCGGCAGATACAGGTTGGCAAAGAGCCCGCGCTCGCGCACCTCCATCTGAGCGTTGGCGATACTCACCAGCAGGAACAACAGGGTGATCATGATCTTCATGCGACTCTCCTCGCCAGCCACGTCTGTCTCAGCATCGCGTCGGCGTGTTTGATGGCGGCCGGCAGCAAACGCCGGTAGAGCTGCCGCGCCACGCTGCGGGCCCGCCGCCCGGGCCAGCCGTCCGGAAGCAGGCGCATGGGCAGTTCCGGATCCTTCCAGGCCACTTGCAGGTAGTCGAAGACCACGGCGAAGCGCAGGCCGAAGGCGGTTTGCGCGGTCCAGTTTCCGGAGCGCAGCAGCGGCTCGAATTTCCGGAGGAATGCCGAGTAGCCGGCAGCCAGCGTCGTCAAGTTCCAAAGCCGCTGCACGAACGCGCGGTCGTCCTTCAGACCCAGGCGCCCGCCGCGAAACACGGTCAAGTGCTCAGCCACGCCCATTCCCGCCACGGCGTCGCGGATGCGTTCGCTGCGGTCCCGCGGATGGACGAATGCCCCTGGACCCAGAGGAGCAAAGCCTTCGATTTCCAGGATCTCCCGGACGCGGTCGCGCTCCACTCGCAGTTCCTGGCCAAAGTGGAAGTGCGCCACGGTCCACCGGCCGTCCCAGGACTCCGGCAGCGCGGCGAAGATCTTGTCGATCCCGGCCTCGATCGAGGCTGTGGCGAACGGCGTCGCGCGATAGAGCTTGGTCCGGCCGACCTTGCGGGCCTGCAGTTCCTTCTGGGCTTCCAGGCGGTACAGGCACTGCCGGACCTTGAACTCATCCTGGCCCAGGGGGCCCAGGGCGCGTACGAACCAGCTCCCCGGCAGTTCGCCTCCGCAGCGGCGTCCATAGAAGCCGAAGGTGGAGTAGACGAAGTTGCCCGCGGGCGCGGATCTTAAACTTGACAGAATCTTGTCTGTCATCACTGAAATGATAAGTATTTCACACGGCGTTGTCAATCCGCGTAATCCGTGTCATCCGTGGTTACCGCTTTTCGATCTTGAGGATCTCGGGTTTCCCGGTTCCCTGCTTGCGGACCAGGTCGGTAGCGGGCTTGATGCGCAGTTCCCGGCCGCGCTGCGCCGCCTCGAACTTCTCGAACTCCAGCCGATAGCCCTGGCCCTGCAACACCAGCTTGTCGCCCACCTTCTTGATGGCGTCCAGCACGGCCTCTTCGGGCAACATGCACCACAGCGCGTCCTGAAGCTTCTCGTAGATCACCGGAACGCCAGTGAACTCCAGCTTCATTCCCGGCATGTCCAGCAGCAGGAAGGTGTGAGCGATATGGTCGGGAGTGAGTTGGACCGCGCCGTAAGGATCGAAGCCGCGCAACTGAAGCTGCTTCTTGGCCTCGCCCACTTCCACCAGGACCTTGTATCCGGAGTTGAGCAACACGCCCAGGCGGCGGGAGCCTTCGTCGGCGCGCTTGTCCAGCCGCTGCTGTTCCTCGCGGATCAGCGCGCTCAGATCGCGCGGCGCCGACTGCGGCGGAACCGACTTGGCCAGCAGCTCGTCGATCAGCGCCGGCGACGTTTCATACTCCTGCTTCCATCCCGGCCGCAGGCGGTCGAGGAGCAGCGCGATGGCCATTCCGGTGGTGTAGAAGCGGTCGCGCGCCCGTACCAGCGCCCCGGTCTGCCGCAACGCTTCCAGGCGCTTCTCGCGGAGGTCGGCGCGCTGCGGATAGGCCAGGTCCAGCGTGCGGTACTCGACGTAGTGGCAGAGCCCTTCATTCGATTCCTCGCCGGATTCGAACCCGGCAGCGTCCGCGGGGATCTCCTTGCGCCGCTCCAGACGCAGGCCCAGGAAGTCGGCGGCGTGGCGGCGCGACTCGGCGGCGTCGGCGGCCTTCACCGCGCGGTAGAGCGCCTCGGCCTCCAGTTGCAGCAGCACGCGATTGCGCGCCGAGAACTCCGGATACTGTCCCCACAGGAACACCAGGATGTTGCCGAACTTCCTGGGCGCGATCTTCTTCTCGTGGGCGTGGAACAGCTCGTGCATCCCCAGGGCAACCGCGTCTTCGCTGTCCTTCAGATCCATCAGGCTGTTGAACCCGACGAACGTGGTCACCACGCCGCCGAAGGGCGCTGCCGTGTTGGCGAGGGTCATGCCTTGCGTGCCGGGCGCCACGAAGACCGGCTCGGCGAGCGCCGCGGTCGAGGAGCGTTGGAAGCCTGGCGGCGGTTGCGGATGTCCCACCAGCACTCCCATCTCGCCGCGCTTGTGAACGGCCAGCGGCGTCGCCGCCGGATTCCATCCGGGCCACACCTCTCCGCCGAAGCGCTGAGCGTTCTGGCGGATCGCGGCGATCCGCGCCAGCAGTTCCGCCGAGGGTTCCGCGGCTGCCACCGACAGTGCCGCCAACAGCACAACCAGACAGATCCGCATAAGAGAAGTGTATAGAATCAGAGCCTGCATGGATAGTTGGACGCACGCGGCCGTCGCCGGTACCCTGAGTCTTGGGCTGAGAGGACATGGATCGGGCGCCCCGCGAACGGCCGTGCTGGTTACGGCCGCTTTGATTCCTGACGCCGTCGAGCAGGTCTTCCGCCTGTTCGGGACCTCGACGTACGTCGCGCTTTACCACGGTCCGGCGCACTCCTTGCTGGGGATGATCCTGCTGACCGCGCTGGCGGCTCTTGCTCTCCGTGGCAGCTTCGCGGCGCGAATGCGGCTGGTGGCCGCCGGGATCGCCTCGCATCTTCTGCTGGATTTGGTCCACGGTTACGGCGTGCAACTGCTGTGGCCCGTCTCCGACTGGCGCGCCGGTATGCCGCTGATGGCCAACTACGACCTGCCGACTCTGGCGATCGTCGGGCTGGCGCTTCTCGGACCGGCGCTGCTGAATGCGGTCAACCGCGAGATCGGAGCGCCCACGGTGAACGGTACGTTCGCCGCCTGGTTCGCCCTGACGCTGATCGCGACGCTGGTTCCGCTGCGGTGGGCCTGGCGCGCAAACTGCTCGGCCACGGTCCATGCCGCGCCGCTGACCGAAGGCGCCGAATCGGTGTCGGTCTATCCGAGCGCCATCCTGCCCTGGCGCTGGACGGCCATCGAGGACACCGAGCTGGCCTACTTGATCGGCGAGGTCGACGGCTGGAGCGGCGCGCGCCGTCCGTACCTGATCCGTCTGGCCAAGCCGCTGCCCAACAACCTGCTGCTGGGCGCGCAGAACAGCCCGACAGGTCAGGCCTTCCTGCGCCTGGCCACCTATCCTCACTACTCCCTGGAAGAGGGCAGCAAGGCGGTACGCGTGCGCATCCGCGACGTCGCGTTCCATTCCCCGGGCGGCAGCCATCGTCCCTTCTCCGTGGAGATCGAAGTGAACAGCACGATGCAGGTGCTGTCGGAGAAGGCGGTGTTCTAGACCGCCGATGACCGCCGATGAAC
>CAYPHP010000445.1:0-4358 GCA_964410045.1 uncultured Acidobacteriota bacterium
TGGGTAGCCTGGAGATCCAGTAGGTCGATGTCCGGGTGATCGCCGCCACCAACAGGCCGCTGCTTCCCAAGGTCACCGCCGGAGCCTTTCGCGAGGATCTCTATTACCGGATTGCTGCCTTCCCCTTAGAACTGCCGCCGCTGCGGGAACGGATCGAAGACATCGAGCCCATCGCCCGGCACTACCTGGAACATATCTGCCGGGAGAACCGCCTGCCGCGACAGAGGCTTTCTCCGCCGGCCTTGAGCCAACTTCAAGAACACAACTGGCCCGGCAATGTACGCGAACTGGAACACGCACTGGAGGGAGCCAGCATCCTGGCGGACGGGGATCTGGAACTTCGCCCCGAACACTTCGCGGGGAGCAGGCTATGACGTCGGCTCGCAGGCAAGACCTCGTCCTGGATCACCTGCCGCAGGTGCGCTTTGTGGCCCAGGGGATCAGCCGCCATCTGCCGTCCAGCGTGCTTCTGGAGGACCTGGTCCATGCCGGCGTCGTGGGACTGCTCGAAGCCGTGGACAAGTTCAATCCGAAGCGGCACGTGCAGTTGAAGACCTACGCCACGTTTCGCATCCGCGGGGCGATCCTCGACAGCCTCCGCAAGATGGATTGGGGACCCCGCGCGCTGCGCAGCCAGGGTCGCCGCCTGGAGGAGGCACGCTGGCAATTGGAGTCGCGCTTGGGGCGCATCGCCAGCCAGCCGGAGTTGGCGGCTGAAATGGGTTTGAGCTTGCGACGCTTCTACGCCCTGCTGCGGGATCTTCACGGGCTCGAGTTCAGCACCGCAGAGCCTGAGGATCTGGCGTCGCAGGAATCCTTCTCTGCGAGCTTGGAACGGCAGGAGCGCGTGGAACAAGCCGTGAGTCAGCTTCCCGAAAGCGAACGGCTCACCGTAAGGCTCTACTATTTTTGCGAGTTCACGATGACCGAAGTTGGGCAGCGCCTCGGGGTTGGTGAGTCACGCGTCTCCCAGATCCATTCATCGGCGCTGGACCGCCTGCGCGTTCTGCTGGGCTCGAATCAGTAACCGTTGATCTTCTTGATGGCGTGGTAGGCGCCGGCGCGGACTTGCCCGTCTTCATCGGAATCCTTGGAGACGCGGGCCAGAATCTCCAGCACGTCGCGATTGCGCGTGGCCCGGAAGACACCGCCTAGGCACTCCGCGGCCGCCTTGCGTACTTCCGCGTTGGGATCGCTGTCCAGCAGGTCCACGATCACGTTGGCCTCATCGCGGGAGTGCAGATGCCGGGCCAGATACAGGACCGCTTCCCGGCGCACTTCATGATCCGGATCGTTCAGCCAATCGAGCACTTTCTCGTAGAAGCCAGCAGGATGTTCGTCCGCGGGCTTCCTGCGCCAGTCGGCGATCTGTTCGGCGATAGAGGGGGTGTCGGCCATAGGTCCTTCCTATTCTAAGACGTTACAGGTCCTGCAGAAAGGGATTGAACGTGCGCTCGCGGCCGATGGTCGTGAGCTGACCATGTCCAGGCACGACGACCGTGTCTTCCGGCAAGACCAGTAGCTTGTCCTTGATCGAGGCGAAGATCTGGCGCGTGTTGCCGCCGGGCAGGTCGGTACGCCCAATGCTTCCTTGAAACAAGGTGTCGCCGGCGAAGAGCAGTTTGCCCTCCGGCAAGGGGAAGTAGATGGAGACGCTGCCTTGAGTGTGCCCGGGAGTGTAGAGCACTGTGCCCGTTGCCGAGCCTGCCGTGAGCCGGGCGCCGTCCTTGAGCGCCACGTCGATAGGTCCGCGCTCCGGCGCTTCGCGCATCCCAATCCAGGCAGCCTGCATCTCGATCGTGGCATACAGCTCGCGATCGTTCTCGTTCATGTAGACGGGCGCTCCGGTCAGGTCGCGCATCTTCTTGGCGCCGCCGATGTGGTCGATGTGCGCATGGGTGATCACGATGCCCTTCACCGTCAGGCCGTGACGCCGGACGATCTCGAGGATCTCGTCGATCTCATCGCCAGGATCGATGACCAGACACTCGCGCGTGGTCTCGTCGCCGAAGACCGAGCAGTTGCATTGCAGCATGCCCACCGGCAAGATTTCGTGAATCAACAGGCCTCCTGAAGCACCATGGTATATTCGAAACAATGGGCCGCAAAGTTCCTTTCATCCTGCTGTTCAGCGTGCTTGCCGTGTCCGTGTGGGCTATGAGCAAGGAGGCCAAGGCCGCCTACGTCGCCAAGATCCGCGCGGAATTGCAGCTTGAGCCTACGCAAGTGATCAAGATCCACAAACTGCTGGATGATCTCGACGCATCGCGCGAGCAGGTGGCCACGGCGCCCACCCAAGCGAAGCGTAGAGCCGCACAAAAGGAGTTTGCCAAACGCCAGGAGGACGGTTTCCGCGCGATTCTCACGCCGCAACAGTTTGCCCGCTGGAAGAAACGTTACCTGCCGCCGGCGGATCCGCCGGCGCATGTCCACAAATGATCCCTTCGGACGAACTCGCCGCACTCCGCGATGGCGCCGCCATGCTCGAACTGCCGGAGCGCGGCTGGATCAAGGTCAGCGGCGCCGACCGCGTCCGCTGGCTGCACGCCATGGTCAGCAACGACATCCAAGGCCTGCCCACGGGGCAAAGCCGCTACTGCTTCCTGCTCGACGCGCAAGGTCACATCCAGGCCGACGCGTACGTCCGCGCCGAAGAACAGCACTTGCTGTTGGGCTGCGAGGGCTTCGTCACCGCCAAACTGATGGGCGCCCTTGATGGCTACATCTTCATGGACCAGGTGGAGTTGGAAGACGTCTCGGCGCAGTTCACAACGTTGGCGGAGACGTCTGGAATGATTGCCGTTCCCCGCGAGGGGTTGGCGGCGTCTCGCGAACGTCTGCAGGCGCGCGGCGCCAAACCTGTCTCTTGGGCAGCCTACAACCACTGGCGCATTGAGCAAGGATTCCCCCGCCTCGGCGAGGACATGGGCGAGACCACCCTGGCGCAGGAGACTGGCCAGATTCGCGCCGTACATTTCCGTAAGGGCTGCTACCTGGGTCAGGAGATTGTGGAGCGCGTCCGCTCGCGTGGACGCATTAATCGCCACCTCGCCGGCTTCAAGGGTGAGGGCCTGACCGGCGGAGCCAAGGTGATCGTGGACGGCAAAGACGCCGGCTGGATCACCAGCGTCTCAGAAGATCTGGCGCTTGGCTATCTGCGACGGGAGTACGCCGCTCCGGGCACGGCGGTTCAAGTGGACGGCCACACGGTGACCGTGCGAGCCCTGCCTTCCTGTGTTTTCGATTGGTGAATCGACCTACGCTAGATTCAATGCCCGCTTGAAAGACCCCTGCTCGGTCATGATCTTCTTCTGCAGCATGGTGATGGCGTAGATCAACTGCTCGGGACGCGGCGGGCATCCAGGAACATACACGTCCACGGGAATCACCTGGTTGACGCCCTGCACGATGGCGTAGTTGTTGAACACGCCGCCGGACGTCGCGCATGCGCCCATCGAAATCACCCAGCGCGGCTCGGGCATCTGCTCGTAGAGGTGCTTGATGATCGGAGCCATCTTCTGGGAGACGCGTCCGGCGATGATCATCAGGTCCGACTGCCGCGGTGATCCGCGGAAAACTTCAGCGCCGAAGCGCGCGATGTCGAAGCGCGACGCGCTCATCGACATCATCTCGATGGCGCAGCAGGCCAGACCAAAGGTCATCGGCCAAATGGACGATTTCCTGGCCCAGTTGATGGCCTTGTCGAGCGTGGTAAAGAGCAGTCCGTCCCCTTCGGGCATATTCGTATTCTACACTTTCTAAGGCTTCAACACTACCTTGCCAAACTGTTGCCTGCCCTCCAGATGCTCCTGGGCTTGACGCGCTTCGCTCAGCGGAAAGACGTGGTCGACCACAGGCTTGAGTTTTCCCTGCCCGATGAATTGCAGCGCGGCCAGCAGTTCGCTGGTGCGTCCCATGAACGACCCCAGCAGACTCAGGTGGCGGTTGAAGAGATAGCGCAGATCAACGGCGGCGTCCCATCCGGTTGTGTTCCCGCACGTGACCAATCGACCGTTGACGGCCAGGCTCATGAAGCTAGACTTCCATGTCGCTTGGCCGACGTGCTCGATAACGATGTCCGCGCCACGCTTGTTGGTCAGGCGGCGGACTTCGGCGGCGATGTCCTGCGTCGAGTGGTTGATCACTTCATCCGCGCCGAGTTCGCGCGCCTTGGCCATCTTCGCGTCGGAGCCCGCGGTGGTGATCACGCGCCCGTGAAACAGTTTGGCGATCTGGATCGCCGCGCTGCCTACGCCGCTCCCCGCTCCCAGCACCAGCACGGTCTCGCCGGCACGCATCTGCGCGCGGCCTAGCAGCATGTGCCAAGCCGTGACGAAGACCAGCGGCACCACCGAGAT
>CAYPHP010000446.1:0-4354 GCA_964410045.1 uncultured Acidobacteriota bacterium
AGTAGTGGATCGCCTTGGCGATCAGGTCCTTGCCGGTGCCGCTTTCGCCCTGGATCAGGATGGTGGAAGCTTCGCTGGCGGCCACTTTGCGGACGAAACTCATCAACTCGCCCATCTTGCGGGAGATGGCCACCACGTCGTGGTACCCGGTGTGGCGCCGGACCTCGCTCTTGAGCGTGGCCACTTCGGAACGCAGCCGGGTGTTCTCCAGGGCGTTCTGCAGGGTTACGGCCAGCTCGTCGAAATCGAACGGCTTGCCGATGAAGTCGTAAGCGCCCAGCTTGATGGCCACTTTGACGTCGTCCATCTGCGGATCGGCGGTCATCATGATTACCGCGCGGGTATCGCCGGTCTGCTTCAGCTTTTCCAACACGTCCAGGCCGTGGACGTCGGGCAGGCGCACGTCGAGCAGGACCAGATCGGGGGATTCGTGATGAGCGGTCTTCAACCCGTCCGAACCGGTCTCCGCCTCCAGCACGCGGTAGCCCCACTCCTCGCACTTCTGCCGAAGGGACCAGCGCACCAGTTTCTCGTCATCGACGATGAGGACCGTTTCCGCAGGCATACTCAGCCTTCTACTTTACTATGACAGGGAAGGCCGGTCCAAACGGGACCGCGCTCCATTTCAGAAGTAGGGGCGGGCCCCTGCGCCCGCCCTCCTTCCCGGCAGGTACTGGTGAGGCCGTCTGCGCCGCAGGCTACTTCGTTCCGAAGGCCCACAGATGGCCCACCGAACGAACATAGATCCCGTTTCCAATGAGAGCCGGGGTGGCGAAGATCGGTTCTCCAAGGTCGTTGTTGGCCAGCACGGTGAGTTCCGGCCCCGCGTTCAATACGCTGACGACGCCCTCGGCGCTGGCCACGAAGATTTTTCCGTCCGCGGCTACTGGTGAGGAATAGTAAGCACCTGGAGCGTTGACGCGGCCGCGAAAGATCAGCTTCCCGGACTTCTCGTCCACGCAGGTGAAGACGCCGCCGCTGGCGACCATGCAGGCGCGCCCGCGATAGACCAGGGGCGCCGGGATTTCCGGCACGCTGCGGCGTTCCCGCCAGAGCACCGCGGTCTCGGACATGTCGCCTTGGCCGCCGGGGCGGATGGCCATCAGTCCGTTGTTCTCCGGCGCCGGCCGCTGCTGCCGAGCAAACGCCGCGTTGTATTCCGCCTCGTCGAGGAAGCCGTCCTTGTTCGCATCGTTCGAGCGGATGAAGGTCTTAACCGTGAAATGGGCGCCGGGAACGTCTTCGGGAACACCCACCCGGCGCAGGGTGTAGAGGTCGTTCTCCGGCAGCTCTTGCAGGCTGAGTTTGCCGTCGTGGTCCTTATCGTACTCTTCCAGTGCCACGGAAAAAGGAGTTTGGGCCACCGGCGCGGCGGGATCGGACCCCATGTTGAAGGCGACGGCGAAGACGACGCCGTCGCGTGCGGTCAGGGTGGCATCCCCGGCCGACGTCGTGTTCACCCACCAGACGAGGCTCCCGTCTTTGAGGCTGTGCCCGGCGACGCGTGTGGGCCGGTTGAGGATCACTTGGTCCCCGAGGACCAGCGGTGTGGAGTGCGCCGCCGACCCAGCGAACCGCAGCGGATCGAGGTCCTTCTCCCAGGCCAGCTTGCCATCCTGACGATTGACCGCCACCAGAGCCGGCTTGGGAAGCCAGTCGCGGGTGATCAAGACCAGATCGCCGGCAAGAACGGGCGAAGCCCCGCTCCCGTAGGTCATCGTGGACAGCGGCATCGCGTATTCCCAGATGGGCTTTCCGTCCAGGTCGTACGCCAGCAAACCGTAGGACCCGAAATAGACGTACAGGCGTTCGCCGTCTGTGACCGGCGTGGAGTTTGCCGGGCTGCTCACCGCGTGGACCCTCTCGATCTCCTTGGCCTTGACCGGCTGACGCCAGAGGATCTTGCCGCTGATCCGGCTCAGGGCAATCACCGAGAGGGCTTGCTGCGCAGGGTCGAACGCGGTAACGAAAATGCGGTCGCCCCAGATGCACGGCGAACCGTGCCCGCTGGGAAGCGGAGTCTTCCAGAGCAGCGACTTGGACGGGCCGAACTCTGCCGGGAGTTTGGCAGCGTCGGCGCCCACGCCGCTGGCGCCCGGGCCGCGGAACTGAGGCCATTTGGCGATGACTGGATCAGCGCCCTGCAGCAACAGTGCTGCGCTTAGAATGCCCAGAGACAACGAACTTTTCATAGGAGAACGATTATAGACGATGCGGTTGGTCAGTGGGGATGCGGTCGTGCCAGTTTTGGCGGGGACGGGGGTTCGAGATCCGGATGCCGCCTCAGGCGGTAAAAGATTCCGCTTGACAGTCCCTGCCAACTGTCATATAGTCCTATGACAGGCAGACACCTATGCTGCTCCAGATCAATTTCAAATCCGGCCTGCCGGTGTATCTCCAGATCGTCGAGCAGATCAAGGCCGCGGCGGCGTCTGGCGCGTTACGACCGGGCGAAGCGCTCCCTTCTATCCGTCCAGTGGCGGAGGAACTTCGCGTCAATCGGAACACCGTCGCCAAAGCGTACTCCGAGCTGGAAAGCCAGGGCGTGATCGAAACGATTCCCGGCAAAGGCTGTTTCCTGAAGGAGAATCATTCGCCGCTGCGCAAGGAAGTCCGGCGCAAGATGCTGATCGAGGAGATCGACCAGGCCATCGTCATGGCCCACCATTTGCAGGTGCCCCGACCCGAGTTTCTCAAACTGATCCAGGAACGGATGGATGCGCTGGACGACAAGCGGCGCGCCCATGAAGAGTTGAAGGAGGCGTAACAGAAATGAACTCGTCGACTCCCGCCATACAGATCGACCATCTCGCTTTCGCCTATGGACGCGCGGAGGCGGTCCATGACCTCAGCCTGACCGTACAGCCCGGGCGTTGTTACGGGCTCTTCGGACGCAACGGCGCGGGCAAGACCACCACCATGAAGTGCCTGCTCAATCTGCTGCGGCCACAGCGTGGGCAGGTGCGCGTCTTCGGCCTGGATCCGTTCCAGGCGGAGGTCGCCGTGAAGCGGCGGCTGGCCTACGTGCCGGACCAGTTGGCGTTCTATGCCTGGATGAGCGTGCGCGAGACGCTGGATTATCTGGCTTCGTTCCGGGATCGCTGGAACCGCAAGACGGAGCAGGATCTGCTGGATCGTTTCCGGCTGGATCCGGCCAAGCGCACCGACGCGCTCTCGAAGGGCCAGCGCACGCAGCTCGCCTTGGTGGCGGCCATCTGCCCGGAGCCGGACCTGCTGGTACTCGACGAACCGACTTCGGGCCTGGACCCCATCGTCCGCCGCGAGTTCATCGAGACGGTAATCGGCGCGTATCAGGAGGGCAACCCCGGCCGGACGATCTTCGTTTCCACGCACCTGATTACCGAATTCGAGGGACTGATCGACGAGTTCACGATCATCGATCAGGGGCGCACGGTGCTGTCGCTGGATGCCGACCACGCCCGCGAGCGCTTCCAGAAGATCCGCGCCCGGTTTGCGGAAGATGCGCCGGCCGTCGACCTCAGCGCGGCCCTGCGGGTGCGGCGCCAAGGGCGGGAACTGGAGTTGGTGGTCAATGGCGGCGGCGCGGAATTGCTCGAACGCCTCCGCCATCACAACCCGGAAGCGCTTTCCACCGAAACCCTGACCCTGGAAGAGATTTTTGTGGCGGCGTTAAAGACATGACCGCAACAACGGTACGGCTCAAGAAGGAAGCGCGGGCCTTGTTTTGGCCCTGGTGTGCCCTGCTGATCGCCGGGGCCCTGCCGGTGATCCTGGCCAACTCCTACACCAAGAAACTTTGCGGGGTGAGTTTCTTCGTCGGTGTCCCGATGCTTGCGGCTCTCGCCTTCGGGAGCGAATACCAGCAGCGCACGTTCTCCCTCTGGGTCACGCAGCCGCTCAGCCGGGCGCAATTGTGGGGCGAGAAGATGGGCGTGATGTGGTGCGCGGCGCTCTCCGCGGGCCTGGTTTCCGGGTTCGGGTTGTTTTCCTTCACTTGGCCGGAGCTCGATGTCACCTGGAAGATGGCGGCGGTGGCCGGCGTGCTGGCGGCGACAGCTTCGGCGCCCTATTTCACCTTGTCGGCAGGCTCGACCCTGGGCGGCTTCGCCCTGATCACCTTCTACCTGTCCGCGGTGTGTATGCTGCTCTTCAAGATCGTGCCGAGCTTGGCCTGGTGGTCTTGGGCCTGGGCCACACCGTACTCGCTCTCTGGATGAGCGCGCGGAAACTGGAGCGCCTGCAACTGACCGGAGCGAGCGCCGACCGCGATCTTCTAATGGCCGGTCCGTCCTGGTTGCCGAGCGCTGTAGCCGGATGTTTGCGTTGCCGACCGTCCGGCGCATTCGAAAACCTGATCCGCAAGGAACTGCGG
>CAYPHP010000447.1:0-4351 GCA_964410045.1 uncultured Acidobacteriota bacterium
CGACGACGTTCAGTCTACTATGGCCGTCGTCAGATGGCAACCTTGTTGTGCTCCTGCGTCCTGGGCTAACCTTGTCGCACGATGGACTGCTGTAATTTTAGCGCCGCCGCGGAACAGAAGTTCGACGCCAAGAGGGCCGCGCAGGACCTCGCCCAGTATCGACGGAAAGGGCCAAACCCCACGACGATTCTGCTGCGCGACGGTCTTGCCGGGGACGGAAGGCTTGATGGATCCCTGCTGGACGTTGGCGCGGGCGTCGGCGCTCTGACCTTCGAGCTCCTCGACCGCGGGATCGGCACCGCTATCGCCGTCGAAGCCTCGTCCGCGTATCTCGCCGCAGCCTCTCAGGAAGCAGACCGGCGCGGCCGCACTGCCGCGACTCAATTCGTCCACGGCGATTTCCTGAACGTGGCCTCCGGCCTGCCGGCTGCCACGGTGGTCACGCTGGACCGGGTGATTTGCTGCCATCCGGCATACGAAGCCATGCTTGCGGGAGCCCTTCGGCTCGCTCGGCGGCACTTCGCGTTTTCCTATCCCCGCAACCAATGGTACGTCCGCGCGACGTTGGCCATTGAGAACGCCTTCCGCCGGCTGGCTTCCAACCCGTTTCGAGCGTTCGTCCATCGTCCGGACCACATGGAGCGCATCATCAAGAATGCCGGATTCAAGCTGACCAGGCGCCGGCAAACGCTGGCATGGTGCGCCGACGTTTATGTCCGAACGGGGTAGGCCGGGGCAGGACCGGGCGACCGGCGGATTTTGCTGGAAACGTTATCACCAATAGGTTATCGTTAACATCAGAGTAAGCAAATCTGACGAAGAGGTGGCTTCGATGACGACTCGTAACCTCAGTTTCCTGGCCTTGACCCTGGTGTTGCTGCTGCCCGCGGCGGCGATGGCCCAAGTGACCACCGCGACCCTGGTGGGCACCATCACCGACGCGAGCGGAGCCGTGCTGCCCGGCGCGCAGGTGACCGCCCGCAACGTGGATACCGGCCTGACGCGGACCGTGACTTCCAGCGATGTGGGCACGTACCGCCTGGAGTTCCTCCCGGTCGGCAAGTATCTCCTGGAAGCGACCGCGCCCGGCTTCAAGAAGGGCACCCGCAGCGGGATCGAACTGCAAGTGAACGACACGGCCCGCGCTGACGTGACCCTGACCGTGGGAGACGTGTCGGAAACCGTGAACGTAGCCGAAGCCCCGATGGCCGTCAACACCAGCACCGCGGAGATCGGACGCACCGTAGCCACCGCCGAGATCACCAGCCTGCCGCTGGTGGACCGCAACGTCTACGCCCTGCTGGACCTGACGCCCGGCGTGCAGTCCAACAATAACGGCGTGGCCACGGCCTCCTCCGGCACCAGTTCCCTGATCCTGGGATTCCCCGAGCAGCGCACCCTGATCAACGGCGGAACGGACGGCGGGACCGGATCGGTGAACTACTACCTCGACGGCGGCAACAACATGACCGGGCTGCGCAATACCGGCAACATCCTGCCCAATCCCGACGCCATCCAGGAGTTCCGCATCCAGACCAACAGCTACAACGCCGAGTACGGCCGCTTCGCCAGTGGCGTAATCAATGTGCTGACCAAGTCCGGCACCAACGACTTCCGCGGCTCGCTCTTTGAGTTCCTGCGCAACGACGTTTTGAACGCCAACGACTACGCCTCCCAATTGGAGAAGGCGCCGCTGCGCCGCAACCAGTTCGGAGCCACCATCGGCGGTCCCATCAAGAAGGACAAGGCCTTCTTCTTCTTTTCCTACTCCGGCCTGCGCCAGACCACCAGCACGTTCCTGAACAACGCCATCGTGCCCACGGCCCTGGAGCGCACCGGCAACTTCAGCGCCTCGCGGACCATCCCCACCGATCCGGCCACCCGGACGAGCCCCAATGACGCGGCGACGGGCGCGCCTTTCTCCTGTAACGGAGTGACGGGCGTGATCTGCCCCAACCGTCTCGACCCGGTGGCGATGAAGATCATCAACACTTACATCCCGCAGGCGAACGTGGCCGGAGGCATTTGGCAAGGCCATATCCCCAGCCCCTACGACTCCGATGAGTACCTGGGCAAGATCGATCACCAGATCACGGCGAAGCACCGTCTGTCGGGCAGCTATTTTGTGACATCGGGCGCCAATACCGTGCGCGCCGGCGGCGGCAACCTGCCGTGGGCGTATCAGAAATTCAACTGGCGGCAGCACGACTTGAACGTCAGCGACGTGTGGGTGATCAGCCCCGAAAAGATCAACCAGGTGTGGCTCACCTATACCCGCAACTTCGGCGGCCGCCTGAATCTGCCGGCCACATCACTGGGCGAACTGGGTTCCACGTTTGCCATCCAGGGAGCGCCTTCCCTGCCGCAGATCACGGTCAGCGGATTTTTCACCCTCAGCAACTCCATCGGCGGGCCGACGGCGGGAACCAACTTCTACGGGCTGCGGAATACGTTTAGCTGGAACAAGGGCCGCCACGCCCTGAAGATCGGCGGCGAGCTTTCCTTGAACAAGGACATCCAGGACACCCTGCTGAACAACTACGGCGTGTTCACCTTTAGCAACGTGGTCACCAGGAACGCGCTGGCTGACTTCATGCTGGGCATCCCCAGCGGCCTAACCCAGGACGCGCCCGTCACCGCGTTCACCAATTCCTGGTACACGGCCACCTTCATCCAGGACGACTTCCGCATCCACCCGCGCCTGACCCTGAACCTGGGCCTGCGCTGGGATATCCAGACCGCGCCCACCGACCCCTACAACCGCGTCGACACCTACGTCTTCGGGCAGAAGTCCACGGTGAATCCGCTGGCGCCCACCGGACAGTTGTTCTATGGCGATCCGGGCGTGGAGCGCGGGGTGGTTCCGGTGCGCTGGCATCACATTTCGCCGCGCGTCGGCTTTGCCTGGGATCCCTTCGGCGACGGCAAGACCTCCATCCGCGCCGCGGCCGGCCTCTTCTTCGGCAGCATCTCCGGCAACGAATTCAACACCATGACCAACTTCCAGCCGTTCTCCACGCGGCTGACGTTCTCGAATATCGTCACCCGGACCAACACCGCGGGCGTGCCGCTGGGCGCGTCGCTGTCGAACCCCTACAACAACTACGTGGGCGGGAACCCGTTCCCTTATCGGGGGACCTACACCAACGGCGGCGGCATCTTCGCCGTGGATCGCGACTTTGAGTGGCCGTACACCTACCAGTTGAATTTTTCCGTTCAGCGCCAGGTGACCAAGACCATTAACGCCAGTGCGGCCTACGTGGGAACGCTCAGCCATAATCTGCCGTTCGGGCGCGACCTGAACTATCCGCTGCCCACGCCCACGGCCACCAACGCCGGCGCCAACGTACTCTCGCGCCGCCCGAACACCGCGTTCGGCGCGGTGACCATGCTGACCTCGCATCAGACCGCCAACTACCACAGCTTGCAGATCACCGGCCAGATGCGCATGACCCACCACCTGAGCTTCAATACCTTCTACACCTTCTCGAAGACGCTGAGCAGCACGCAGTTGCACAACAACACCACCCAGGGCGGCGCGCAGAACTTCAACGCGCTGTTCCTGGATCGCGGCCGCGCCGACACCGATCAGCGCCACGTCTTCTCCGCGTCATTCAACTACCAGCCGGATTACTACAACGGCGACAATCCCTTCCTGCGCCACCTGCTGAACGGCTGGGCCATCTCCCCGATCATCAAGCTGCGGAGCGGCCTGCCCTTCACCATCACCAACGGCAACGTGGACGCCAACCTGGACGGGCAAACCAACGACCGCGCCCAGGTGATCGGCGATCCGCGGATCGACAATCCGACCGCGGCGCAGTGGTTCAATACCGCGGCCTTTAAGCAGAACCCCGTGGTCACCGGCAACCCGGTGAACGGCAACTCGCCGCGCAACTTCCTGGACGCTCCCGGATTCCGCGTGGTGGACCTGGCCATCTCCCGCGAGTTCCGCCTGAACGAACGCATCCGGCTGCGCTTCCGCGCCGAAGGCACCAACGCCTTCAACATGGTGAACCTGGGCACGCCGGGCAACAGCGTCCCTTCGGGCGCAACGTCCACCACGTTCGGAATCATCCGCACGGGTCAAGCGATGCGCCGCTTGCAGATGGGTCTGCGCCTGACGTTCTGATCGGGAGCAACAGACGCGATGCGATATGATCTTCCCGTTAAGGTAGAAAGGGGAAGATCGAATGGCTCCAAATGACAGCAAGACCGTAGCTGATTTTCTGACTGCCGATTTCGAGTACGAGATGCAGGCGACCCTGCGCGTGATCGAAGCGGTTCCCGTCGGCCGGCTCGACTACCGGCCCGACCCCAAGGCCAAGACCGCGCTGGGGCTGGTCCGCCA
>CAYPHP010000448.1:0-4344 GCA_964410045.1 uncultured Acidobacteriota bacterium
AAAACGGCTTGATGGCCCTACTGGACGATCCCGGAAAGGTCAAAGCTTGCCTCGAAGCTCTTGCCGTTGGGGCGACCACGCTTGGAGGCGGGCTGGCGGCTGGCGGGGTCAATGCCATCCTGATCTCCTCGGCTTTTGCGGGCGCTGGATTTCTCTCCCGACAGCATTACGAGGAGTTTGTGCTGCCCTATGAGCGCCAGGTGATCGCGGGGATCAAGGAGCAGTTCGATATCCCCGTTTACACGCATACCTGCGGCGCGATCGGCGACCGCCTGGATTTGATCGCGGCTACTGGCAGCAACGGCATCGATACGCTCGATCCGCCGCCGCTGGGCACCGTGGAACTGGGAGAAGCCAAGAACCAGACGACCGGGAAGGTCTTTCTGAAAGGCAATCTCGATCCCGTCAACTCGCTGCTCCTGGCCACGCCGCAGACCGTGCGCGAAGCTGTGGGCCGCTGTTTGCGCGACGCGGCGCCGGGCGGAGGTTACATTCTCAGCTCCGCGTGCTCGGTGGCTCCGCGCACACCGCCGGAGAACCTGCTGCTGTTGGCCGAAGAAGTACAGGAGAAGGGCCGCTATCGAGTTTGAAGGAACTCCCTATTTCCCAACGCCTACTTTGCTCCCCGCGCGGCGCGATTGCGCGCCACGCAGACGCTTGGCGAGCGTACGGATCACGCCTTCGGCTACTGACGGACTCGACTTGAGCGCCTGACGGAAGGCTTGTCCGTCGAGGACCAGGACGCGGGTCCCGGCGCTGCCAGCGGTTACCGTAGCCGCGCGCGGCGCAGGGTCGAGTACGGCCATCTCGCCGATGAAGCCGCCGGCCTGTTCGGTGTTCACCAGCTTCTCCTCGTCGCCTTCGCGCCGCCAGACCTGGACGTCTCCAGCCAGCAGTACAAACACTTCGTCTCCGTGCTCTCCCTCGGCGCAGAGATTCTGACCTGCGGCGTAAGCGCGTTCGGTGCTGGAGCGAGCCAGCTCGGCCAATTCCTCCGGAGCGAGCGATGAGAAGATAGGAACCGAGCGCAGCGCGGCCATGGTTTCGATGGTGCCGAGAACGGTCAAGCCGGGAAGCTGCGACTGCCGGCCAACCAGGCAAACCGCCGTCTCACTGACCAAGGGATGCTCGTCGCGACCCATGGCCTGCAACGTTTCCGCGTCGGCCGCGCCGCGCTCGGCAAGAACGTAGAGCGCCGCGGCGCGCACGTACGCGTCCGGGCTGGTCATGTGGGCGTGCAACCCATCGTCTGCAAGAGCCCAGGCGGCGTCCTGTTCCAGGACCCGCTGTCGCGCAGCGGCCAGCCGCTCGGCGAGCGCGGGCGCCACATTCGCCCCCAACTCCCGCACCGCAGCCTCGCGCTCGGCGTCATCCGTAGAGAGCAATCGCTCGCGGACGTGCGATTCCTTTTCTTCATCGCCTGCGAAATGGAACGTGTGCAGCAATCCATCCACGGCGCGCTCCCAACGGCGGCGCAACAACACGTTCAGCAGATCTCCGGCCGCGGTGCGGGATTCCTCGAGAGCGCGAACCGTTCGCGCCGCACCTTCCATGGTGCGGATCGCTTCCGCCAGCAGCACGCCTGGACCTTCTTCCCCGCCCAGGAGTTGGTCGAGCACGCCGACGTGCTCCTCCGCCGTGACTCCGTATTCCAGGCGAAGCTGCTGGATGAATCGGTCATCGGGGACGCCTTCGGCCAGCGAGACGCGCTCCAGGTAGTCGCCCAAAGCGTGCGCATAGGTATCCAATTGCAGACGCTTCTCGGCGCTCAAGCGGCGCGTGGGATCGCTGACGCGGGTGCGCTCTTCCTCCTCGATCTCGGTCATGATCTTGTGATGATCGGCGTCGTGGATTTGCAACTGGTTGCGCAGGGACTCCAGGCGCTGGACCTCGGCGTGGGCCACCAGCCCTGAGGACACCACGTCGCGCACGGCGTCGCGGTAGCTTTCCAGCAGTTGCGCGTAACCCGTGGCCCGCGATTGCAGGCGGATGCTGTGGATCAGGAAGGCCTCGCGCAGATCCGTCGGCGGCTGCTCCTCCCACGGCCAGCGGCGGATGATGTGTTTAGCCAGCGTTTCTTCCGCGTAGGTCCGCTGGGTGCGTTGGATGCGCCGGGCCAGGACCAGCGTCGCGGTGACCAGTACGGCGATTTGAAAGAAATGCGGCGCCCATGGGATCTTGCGGATGGTCGGCGCGCCCGCGAAAGTGTAGAACGTCACCAGGGCCGTGAAGGCAGCCAGCGTGAACATGCGATGGCGGACGTCGGCTTCCTTCATGCCCAAGGCGCGCTGCCGCCACCACTCACCCAGGAATCTCTCCGCGAGCGAAAACAACAACACTCCGGCCACAGCGCCCAGAGCAAGGGTCAGCGCGGCAGCCAGCGCTCGCGGCGCCTGCGGATAGAAAAAGAATCCTGCCGTTGCCGCGTCGTGACCGGGAAGAAACGCCCAGCGAAACATGCCGGGCTGGTCGGTCCAGCGGCCGCTGAAGTAATAGTCCCATGTACCTGCCTGCAGGAAATAATAGAAGTAGAAAGCGAAGACCAGTCCTGGAAACGCGTAATAGACCAGGCGCTTCGGGCGGGAGGTGATCTCCTTCCAGTAGCTGTTCTCCTGGTTGATGTCCGGGCACGCCGGCTTGCAGGCGCTGCACTTCTCGCACTGCGAGTTGGGCGTGTCGCTCAGGCCGCGGGGTTCGGTGTACAGCTTCTCGATGAACGATACCGGGCAGATGTAATTGCACCAGGTCTTGCCGGTGTACGACGCTCCGACAATCAAGGCGGCCAGCGAGATCAGAACCAGGAAGGCGGCCAGGACTGGTCCGTCGCCGTTAGTCGCCACCAATCGCAGCCAGAGGGAGAAAAAGAAAACGCCAAACGCTACGTAGTAATAGTTGGCCTGAAGCCATCGTGAGGCGTGGCGATGTCCGGGCCGGCGCAGACGTGCGGGAAGTTGCGCCCAAAACGCCAGCGGACAGATCCGCCGCCAGCGGTGGTATCCAACCAGGACGATGAACAATGGCAGGCCGGCGATCAGCACGGTCCACACCACGCGGCCGGCCCAACGCTGGGTCAGGAACGCGAAGATCACCGCTCCGGAAAACACCAGCAGCGCCACGCGGCCCAGGTTGGTGACCCAAGGCTCGATCACAATCTTGGCCGCCGGCCTCGACTGGCGTGCAACGAACTTACGCAGCAATCCGGATTTCATCGAGAGTCCACAGCGCTTGGGACCAGAAGTATAGCACTCGGGGGGGGAGCGTTGACTTGCTCCGATACAACGCGTAGGATGGTTCCTCACAACGAAGGGGACACGGAGGAAAAATGACAAAGAATCTCTTGGCGGTCGCGTTGATGACTGTGGTTTTGGCGGCGGGTCTGCCGGCCTGGGCGCAGGCCAAGAAGTCCAGCGGGCCGACTCTGTACAAGCGACTTGGCGGATATGACGTGATCGCGGCGATCGTGGATGACTTCCTGGAAGGCCTGAGCAAAGATCCGGCCTTTGCACGGTTTGGTACCGGGCGTGGCGTGGAATCGAAAGTCCGAGCGCGGCAACTCATCGTCGACCAGATCTGTAACCTGAGCGGCGGACCTTGCTTCTACATCGGCCGGGAGATGAAGCCCTCGCACAAGGGACTGGCGATTACCGATCAGGAGTGGGAAGCCAGCGGCAAGATCATGGGCACGGTGCTGGCCAAGCACAAGATCCCGGAGAAGGAACAACAGGAATTCGGCGCGCTAATCGAAAGCCTGCGCAAGGACATCGTCGACGCGCCCAAGAAGTAGCACGTGTTGTCATCTCTCGTCTCCAGAAGTCTTGCCGCGCACTACGACCGGGTGCGCGGCAAGATCCACACGCTCGTCGAGCCGTTGTCTACCGAGCAACTCTGGCGGCGGCCGTTTCCGTACGGCAATTCAGTAGGACACCTGCTGCTGCATCTGACCGGCAATCTCAATTACTACATCGGAACGCAGATCGCGGGCACCGGCTACGTGCGCGACCGGCCCAAGGAGTTTGGAGACACGTCCGGCCGCTCGAAGGACGAAGTCCTGGCCGACTTCGACCGCGCTGTGGACATGGTCTTGTCGACGCTGGCCGCGCAGAGTGAAAGCGACTGGCAAGATCCATACCAGGGCGTAGGAGCTGACGGCGTCGCCGACAGGCTCAGCATGTTCCTCCGCTGCGCCGCCCATGCTGACCACCACGCCGGCCAGATCATCTACCTCTCGAAGCAACTTACGCTTGGGCATTAGATGAACACCGACGAAGAGCACCTTCGAATCCTCTCGATGTGCCACTACATCGTGGCTGGGATCACCGGACTCTTCTCGCTCTTCCCGGTGAT
>CAYPHP010000449.1:0-4343 GCA_964410045.1 uncultured Acidobacteriota bacterium
GCTCGGCGTTGCCGCGATCGCGGAACGCGCCCACCTGCACGCCGAACAGGCGGACGATGCCGTCGTCGAACGGAGTCAGGCGGACCAGCGCCACGCCTGGACCGATCAGGCCGATCTCCTTGGCCGCGGCGTAGGAGAGATCGATCACCCGGCCTTCGATGAACGGACCGCGATCGTTGATGCGCACCTGGATCTGCTTGCCGTTGTCCAGGTTCTTCACGTCCACCTTGGTGCCCATGGTCAGGGTCTTGTGCGCGGCGGTCATGTCGTGCATGTTGTAGACCTCGCCGCTGGCGGTGCGACGGCCGTGGTACGGCTCACCGTACCAACTGGCGTAGCCGTACAGCTCGTCGATGGTGGCCACCGGGCCCGGCGCGCGACTCTTGGCCTTCGCTGCCGGAGCCGGATTAGGAGTCCGGCCGGGGACGCGCGCCGTGGAGCGCTTCCGTCCGCAACCGACGGTCAGCAGCACGACCACCATGAGGAAGGCGCACCGCTTCATTTACGGATTCTCCTCCGGCGTGTTCGGCGGCGACTTCTTCTCGAGCTTCTCGGCCAGCTTGTCGAGCCCCCGCGCTACGGTCTTCAGCGCGGAGTAGGTTTCTTGTCGCGCCACCGGCACGACTTCCTTGTCGACGTATTCCACCACGCGCTTGAACTCGCGGTCCAGCGCACGGAGAGCTTCTTCCAGCTTGGGATCCATAGCTACTAATAGTTATAGACGTGTTGCGGGCCGCCGCGGCTACCGGCGCGGGTACTATAATGGAACTTGCCGACATGCCCCTTTCCCCCCGCATGAAATGGAAGCTGCGCAAGTATCAGAACTCCTTCGAGGAGTTCAAGGACCGCTTCCGGACCATCTCCAAGGGCGTGCTCTCGAAGCAGAAGGTCTGTCCGGCGTGCCGCGCGCTGGTCAGCGGACAGGAGAACACTTGCCCGTTCTGCGGCGAGTCGCTCTCGATCATCCATCGCGTCGGAGTGCGCCGGGTGACCACCAGCCTGCTGCCGGACATCAATTACACGATGCTGCTGCTGGCGCTGAACTTCCTGATGTTCGGCCTTTCCTTGATCGCTTCCAGCAAACTCGGCCAGGGATGGGTGGGGCTGTTGCAGGGATTTCCGGCGCGCGTCCTGGTGGATCTGGGCGCGAACTACGGGCCGCTGCTGCTCTACGGGGAATACTGGCGCCTGATCACCGGAGCGTTCCTGCACGCCAACCTGGTCCATCTGCTGTTCAACATGATGGTGCTCTTCGACGTGGGTCCGGCGGTGGAGGAGATGTACGGCCAGCATCGCTTCCTGTGCCTGTACCTGTTCGCCGCCGTCACCGGAAGCATCGCCAGCTTCCTGTGGGGACGCGGGATGAACCTGATGGTTGGCGGTTCGGGCGCGCTGTTCGGTCTGATCGGCGTGATGATCGCCTACGGCTATCAGCACCGCACCGCGCTGGCCGAGCAGATCAAGAGCATGTATCTGCGCTGGGCCATCTACGGATTGATCTTCGGGTTGATCATGCCCGGCACCGACAACGCCGCGCACATCGGCGGTCTGATCGGCGGCGTCATCTTCGGGCTGGTGGTCAGCGATATGCCGGTGCTGACCCGCGGCGCCATCCTGTGGTGGCGCACCTTGAATTACCTGGGCTGGCTAACGGTGGCCGCCTGCCTTCTCTTCGTGGCCGCGCGTTACGGGCGCTTCCTGTAACTCATACTTTCCCGTCGCCGCCCACCAGCGCAATCGCGCCAGGTCGGCAAAAGCGTCGAGACCTGAGAACATGCCCACCTTGCTGCCGGCCGCGTTGTTCCAGCGCACCGGAATGTCGGCGCAACGGAATCCCAGGCGCTGAGCGAGGAACAGGATCTCGACGTCAAATCCGAATCCCCGCAGCCGCTGCCGGCGGAAGACGGCTTGGGCCGCCTCGCGGCGAAACAGCTTGAAGCCGCATTGCGTGTCGCGATAAGGCAATCCGGTGGCTCCGCGCATCACCAGGTTGAAAGACTTCCCCGCCGCCTCCCGGAACGCGGATTGATGCGTGCCGATCAGGTCGTCGCGAGTGCGCGCGCCGATCACCACGTCGAAGCCCTCGGCGGCTTTCTCGAGCAGGAGCGTGGCTTCTTCGATGGGCGCGGAGAGGTCGGCGTCGGAGAACAGCGCCCACTCGCCGGCAGCTTCCAGCATTCCGTGGCGCACGGAGAATCCCTTGCCGCGATTGCCGGGATTGCGCAACAGGCGCAGCGCCGGCCAGTCCGACGCCGCCCGCTGGACCGCGCCTGCGGTGCCGTCCTGCGAGCCGTCGTCCACCACCAGAACTTCGGAGGCGTAGGCTTGCGCCTCCAGAAACGCGCGCACCGTCCGCAGCGAATCCGGCAGCCGGGCTTCCTCGTTGTAAGCGGGGATGACTACGGAAAGATGCGGCGCCACGAGTTCATCGTAGCACGGGGCGGCAGGCATGAGGAGGCAGGACCTTGCCTTCCCGTCCGTGAATCACGTATACTCAAGCATGTGAATGCCAAGGTTGTAGCGACCCGGACCTATGAAAAACGGATCGGGAAACTGCTGCCGCCGGAAGACCGCCGTGAGATGGAAGACTCTTTGGCGGCCAGCCCTGAAGCGCACCCGATCATCTCCCAGACCAAGGGTGTTCGCAAGGCGCGCTGGAGCAGACCGGGAATGGGAAGGCGCGTAGGCATTCGGGTGATCTATTACTGGGCAGTGCAGCCGAACCTGCTCCTGATGATCACGGCCTGCGCAAAGAACGAGAAGGAGAACTTGACTGATGCCGACAAAGCTCAAATCCGCAAGATCGTCGAGAGTTTCCAGGGCGGCCAATAGGCGGCCCGTCCGGTCCCGGGTGGCTCGCGACATCATCGCCGGCCTGAAGGAAGCCAAGGCATTTTTGCGAGGCGAGACTGTGCTGCCGGCGCGAACGATCCACGTTCCCGACCCCGTGGATGTCTCCGCCATTCGGGAGAGGACAGGTCTCTCCCAACTCAAATTCGCCCAACGCTACGGATTCAGCGCCCGAACACTTCAAGAGTGGGAACAAGGCAGGGCCCAGCCGGATGGCGCGGTTCGCGCGTACCTGACCGTCATCGCGCGAAACCCGGAGGCCGTGGCACGCGCGCTTACGGCGCGGTAGGTTTGCGAGCCCTCCGTAGCATGAGGATTGCGCTATAATGGATTTACCGGCGCTATCGTCTAACGGTTAGGACGGAGCCCTCTCAAGGCTCAAATAAGGGTTCGATTCCCTTTAGCGCTACCAAACCCGTCCACAGATTCCGCAGATTTCACGGACTGCATTCGAAGCCTGGGAGTGCGGCTGCTGCGCGACGAACTCCAGGAGATCGGCGTCAGTCTCAACGAACGGGCGCAGCGATGTGGCTGAATCTCCAGATGGCCTACGATCGGGAAGCCGCGGTACCGGAACTTGGCCCGCAGATCGAGCGCGAGGTGCTGCCGAGATCCGCGGCGTGATCTGCGTTCATCGGCGTTTATCGGCGGTCAGATCGCCTTCAGGATCGCCAGCATCCGCTTCCAGCCTTCTTCGCGGGCTTTCTTGTTGGCCTCGTAGGCGTCCTTCTGTTGCTGCTTGGCATCTTCGGCGGGAGGGGGCATCTCGCCGGCGCGCATGAAACCGTGTCCGGCGCCCGGATAGATCACCGGCTCGTAGACCTTGCCGGCGGCCTTCATCAGTTCCGTTGACTTCGGAATGGTGGCGTTGATGCGCGCGTCGTTTTCGCCGTAGAAGCCGTAGACCTTGGTCTTGATCCGGGCAATGTCCTCCGGCGATTCCGGACCGTTCCCGTAGAACGGCAGAGCCGCCGCGATGCTCGGACGGTTCGTGGCGAAGCGGAAGGTTTGCGCGCCGCCCCAGCAGAATCCGGTGACCGCCAGCTTGCCGTTGGCCGCCGGCAGCTTGGTCACGTAATCGGAGACCGCGTTCAAATCCGCGGTGATCTGATCCGGCGGAAGGCTGGCGAAAGCCTCGCGGACTTTGTCGGGAGGAATATCCGGCGTGCGTCCCTTGTTCGGTCCCATGCCCGACAGCAGGTCCGGAGCGATGGCGATGTAGCCGTGCTCGGCAAGTTGATCGGCGACGCCCTGCACCCAGTCGGTCAGCCCGAAGATCTCGTGAATCACCACGACCGCGGTGGCCTTGGTCTTCACTTCCGGGTAGACGACGAAGGCGTGTACTGTGCGGTCGCCGTGCTTCACCATCACCCACTCGCCGTGACGCGGCGATTTGGCCAGGCGGGCTTTGGCCCAGTCCTGAGCGGTCAACGAGACGGCAAACACCAATGCCAGAAGCAGAATCCCAGATTTGCGCATAGGCTCTCCTTTTA
>CAYPHP010000450.1:0-4336 GCA_964410045.1 uncultured Acidobacteriota bacterium
TCGCCGCATGCGACTTGATTCCACGCCAGCGAACCACTGTAACGTTGCGTCCCGTTGTCCTGGGTTCCTCCAAATCCAATGTTGGGATTGGCAGGGTGGATCGAGATGCCTGGATAGAACAGAGATGTGGCGAAGGTGGTATTCAGACCGGCCCAGTCCGGCTGCGCAGCGGTCGGATCCGAGGTGCTGTACACTCCGCCATCGTTTCCAAGATACAGTTTGCCGCCATCGGCGCTGAAGACCGCGACATGGGAATCCTCATGGACTCCCTGGAGATTGGGTCCACGGGAGGTTTCCGTCCAGGTGGCGCCGCCATCGGTGGTTCGCTGAACCCGCGATTCGGCTGCTCCTCCCACGAAGACGATGTTGGGATCGTTGGGATGAACGGTAACGAAGTTGTCGTAACCGCACTGCGGAGCGCAGTAATTGGGAGTATTGGGCAGTCGGCTCCAGGTGGCGCCCGCGTCGGTGCTCTTGTGGAACGCCATCGCCGGGTTTGGCGGCGCTGAAGCATAGAGGATGTTGGGATTCGATTTCGCCATCGCCAGTTCGATACGGGTCACGTTGGCGAGCGGGAATCCCGTATTGGATGCGGTCCAAGTGACCCCGCCATCGGCAGAGCGGTAGATGCCCAATCTTCGAATGGCCGCGTAGGCAATCAGCGGATTGGTGGGATGGAAGAGCACCGTATTGGCTGGACCCAGGTCGAGCACGCGAGTCCAGGTGACAGCGCCGTCCGTGGAGCGCCAGATGCCTCCCACCGAATCCGGGCTGCCCGAGAGCGCGCCGGCTCGAGTGCCCGCTCCAGCCAGCAGGACTCGACTATCCGCACTGATGGCCAGGGAAGCGATTCGCGCGCTGCCTGCGCCGGAGTCCAGAAGGGTGGCGAAGGGTCCAGGATGGCTGGTCCAGGTAGCCCCTGCGTCGATGCTCTTCAACAAGCCCGCGCCATCGTACGGCCCTCCTGCATACCACTTGTCGCCGGTGCCGGCATAAATCGTATTGGGGCTGTTGGGATCCAACAGCAGCGATCCGATGGAGAGCGAAGGTTGGGTGTCGGTGAGCGGTATCCAGGTAGTCCCGCCGTCCGTGGTCTTCCACACGCCGCCGCCGGTGGTTCCCGCATAAACCGTGTTGGCGTTGCGCGGATCCACGGCCAGCGACATCACCCGTCCCGCATTGTCAGGGTTTTCGAATCCGGCTTGAGGCTTGTTCGGCGCGGAACCAATCTGCGTCCAGGTTGTGGTGGTGGCTGCCGCGGTGTTCACGACACCCAGGGCGTGTTTCGCCGCGTCGCGAGCTGCTTCCATGCGATTCATCTCCTCGACGCCGGCCGCCTGAATGCCGGAGGGAATGTATCCCAATGGGTACGCGCGCTGAGCGTAGAACCAAGTGCCCCCTTCGGGACCGCCTTTTGGCGCTCTGCGTTTTACCGCAGAACCCGGCGGCGTTGGTCGCTGGGCGGCATTGGTCGTGCTTTTCTTCTTTGCAGATGCCTTCGAAGCCGAGGTCTTCCGCGTCTGCGTGGCATGCCCGATCGTCGTAGTGAGACAGAAAGCGATGGCGGCGATGATCAATCCTGGCTTCTTCATGATGGTTGTTGGGGGCACGTTGGTTCGTGGCGCAGAAACCCCGAACAAGTATGGTTCAGGACGGGAAGTCCCACAACATGATTTCGGCTACGCGGGCCGAGCGGGGACAGGCGGTCTCTCCCGGCTCACCATTTGGTCCCGAGATCTGTCTTATGATGATTTCGGAGGCTCTGATGTCATCCATGATCATGGCGGTGGCGGCACATCCCGGCGATGCCTTCTTTACCATGGGCGCGACGGTGGCTCAACACATTCACGGCGGCGGGAAGGGAGTTTTCGCCAGCCTGTCGCTGGGCGAGAAGGGGGCACCGAAGAACATCCCCGTGAAACAGTACGGAGAAATGCAGCGTGCGGCTACCGAGAAGGCGGCCAAGATGCTGGGAGCCGAAGCCGCGCTGCTCACCTTTCCCGACGCGGAGATTCCCCTGGACGACGCGGTGAGCTTCGCCGTGTGCGACCTGATCCGCCAGTACAAGCCGGAGATTCTGGTCACTCACTGGAGCGGAAGCTGGCACAAGGATCACGTCAACTGTCATCTGGTGGTCCGTGACGCGCTCTTCTACGCGGACCTGGGCACGCTGGCGCGCAAAGATCCGCCGCACAGCGTCCGGAAGATTTTTTATGCCGACAACTGGGAAGACGCCAGCGACTTCATCCCGGACACCTACCTGGACATCAGCGCGGTCTTCGAGAAGTGGCTGGAAGCATGCGACGCGTTTCCCATGTGGCGGGGCCAGACCGGGTTCTTTCGTTACAACGATTACTACCGGAGCTTGGGGATCATGCGCGGATGCCTGTCGGGATTTCCGCAGGCTGTGGCGCTGATGTCGGATCCCAACCGGCGCGTTTCGCGGCTGCGAGCCCTCTGAGGATGGTGCGCGTCAGTCGTACAACAAGTACTTGGCCCGAATCTTGCGGAACTCCTCGATCTGGCCGCGCATCGCGTTCAGCACTTCGCGTCCGCTCTCCCCGCGCTTAAGACGCTCGGCTGCTTCGTCGCTTCCCAGCAGCCGGATCACGGTTTGCAGATCGAACTTTCCTGGATGGAACTTCAAAGTAGCCGCGAGCAGTTCCATGCCCATCAGCACGGAGTCAAATCGCACACGATTCAGCAACAGGATCTCCACGCCTTCGCAATCCTGGTCCTTGTAGACCGAAGCGTTCGGACGAAACCGCCGAGCCACAAAACTGACGCCGGGGATCTTCAAGCCGTTCAAGTAGGCGGCCATTTCCCGAGCGCGCAACCAAGGCGCGCCGATGATCTGGAAGGGCATTTCGGTGCCGCGACCCACCGACATCTGGCGCGACTCCAGCAAGCACACGCCGGGGTAAAGGATCGCCTGCGTCAGGCTGCGGATATTCGGCGAGGGGTTCACCCACTCGATGCCGGTCTCATCGAACCACATGGACCGCTTCCAGCCTTCCATGCGAATGACATGCAGATCCACGCCCAACTTTTTTTCTCCGTTGTACATGCGCGCCAGCTCGCCGGCGGTCATGCCGTGGCGAACGGGCATGCGAAAGTAGCCGACGAAGGAAACGTGCTTGTCATCAAGGAGCGGACCGGCAACGTCAACGCCGTTGATCCCGTTGGGCCGATCCAGCACGTAGAAGGGAATTCCCTTCTGGGCCGCCGCCTCCATCGCGTAGCCCAGCGTGGTGATGCGCGTAAGGAAGCGCGCGCCGTTCTGCTGGATGTCGAAGACCAGCGCGTCCACGTCCTTCAACATTTCAGGAGTGGGCCTGTAACGGCCCTGATTGTAGAGACTGTAGATCGGCACGCCGGTGGCTTCGTCCACGGTGTCGTCGACGCTGCTGTCCCGCGTGCCGGTGAGTCCGTGCTCAGCGGCGAAGATGGCGGTGAGCTTCACGTTAGGACCGTGAGCAAGCACGTCGATGATGCGACGGCGGTCAGAGGTCAGCCCTGTCTGCGAAGTGATCACCCCGACGCGCTTGCCCGCCAGCGGAGCGAGTTTCTGCTCGACAAGGATGTCCAGGCCGGTCTTGACTTGGGCAAAACCTGGGCTCAACCACAAAGACACAAAGAGCACAAAGGAAAATCCTTTGTGAACTTTGTGCCTTTGTGGTGCCCTTACTCTCAGAACGACAACTTCAGCGCGAATTGGATCTCGCGCGGTTTGGCCGTCAGCGTGGTGGTCGCCGTGGTAGCGGTGACCCTGCCGAAGGTGGCTGCGCCCAAGGCCCTGCCGGGCGTATCGAACGTGGGCGAATTGGTCAGGTTGAAGAACTCCGTGCGGAACTGGAGTTTGATCCGCTCGGTGAGCGAGAAGTTCTTGAACACCGAGAAGTCCAGGTTGAACAGGCCATCGCTATTCACGTCGGGCAGCACGCGGGAGACGTTGCCGTAAGTGAAGGCCGCGGGCTGCGTGAACTGGGCAGTGTCAAACCACCTGGCGATCGTGGGATCGCTTAGCTTGGCGCTGGTTCCGGTGGAGTTGGGACGGTTGCCGCCATTCGAGATTGTGGCGGTCAGGCCGATCGGCCGGCCGCTGCGTTCGGTGAGCGTGAACGGCTCGACCGGCAGCTTGCCGGGCGTGGGCGTGAATTCGCCGGCCCGGGTCAGGCTGGCGCTCGCCAGGCACACGATCAGCGCGATGGTCGCCGGAACACGCATGGTTTACTGACGCCAGCCGAGGACGCCGTCCGGCAGCAGGACGATGACCATCATGACGCACATGATGAGCACGGGGATCATGATGCAATAGACCTTGCCCCAGTCCCAC